>JAQYWP010001213.1 GCA_029379285.1 Rhizonema sp. PD38 | reverse complement strand
ATCTATCGTTTGTTCAAATTCCTCCTGGGCAAATGTTTGTGCTTGTTCGGGGGGTTGGATATTGACTATAACTTCGCTTTGTCCAGTTTGGGCTGTTTTGGTTTCTTCTGCCTCTAATTGAGAGCTAATCTGGGTTTGAATGCTGCCCTTATCTATCGTTTGTTCAAATTCCTCCTGGGCAAATGTTTGTGCTTGTTCGGGGGGTGGGATCTTGACTGTAACTTCGCTTCGTCCAGTTTGGGCTGTTTCAGTTTCTTCTGCCTCTAATTGGGAGCTAATCCCGGTTTGATCGCTGTCGGCTGATTTTTGTGCATCTTTTGTTGTCCCTTTTTTTCGCTTTGCCTGACGCTCGTTGGGAGCTAACACCGTTGTGATCTGGATCTGTAAATCCTCATTCGCGGATTGTGTATTTTCAAATGGACGTTGTGCTAAATCCCAAGTCGGATTGCCATGCAAAGTTCCTCCATGGGCATTTGCAGTGTAGTCTCGGATAGTTGCCCCAGTTCCTTCGTTTAACATCCAGTAAGCCACTAATCCAAGTTCATTCCCTACTATTGCCCCATGACGATGCCTCTGGATTTCCGCTTTTGTGGAGGGATAATTCCAAACACTGATGTTAGCCAATTGTCCTGTGAAGTAGTTGTAGTTGTGTAATGTCGCACCAAGAGTTACAGAACTCGTTGCGTTGTTTAATGAAGTTCCTCTCAAAGAGCCAGTATACTCATGCTCATCCAAATATATAGTTAGTTGACCCGCATTAAAAATAATCGCAAAAAAATGCCATTGTCCAATAGTTAATTCTCCATTACCAAAAGTTTTGATAACATTATCAATCTTCTCATCAATGTATACATCTAGGTTGCCCGATTCACTAATACCGAACTCAAAATTATCACTGTATCTATCTGAGGAACGCGCAAAAAAAACATTGTGCGTCCCATAGGTAGTAGCTTTATTGGTCAATTGATGAGGATTCACCCATCCGGAAATTGTAAAAGCTGAACTCCCTTTAGCAAAAACACCCCCAATATCATTCTTCCCAAAATCTATGTAGTCATCCTGACCATCAAAGGTCAGAACAGATCGTGATTGAGTGGGTACAGAATTAGTCACAATGTTTTTTTCTCCAAATCTGAGTAAAAATAATACTTAAAATTTCATTTTGTAGACGCTAATTTATCTTTGTTTTGCCAAACAGGAGCAAATGTTCTACCATCTGCCACTTAGGATAATTTGAGTCGCTTGGGTAGGCGATCGCAAGTCGCACACATATTCACATTTTATACCGAGAATGTATATGAGCGTTTCTAATCAAATCGCCCATATGTACTCAGGTTCATATCGGCTCAATATTGATCAGTGAATAACGTTACATCCTCCAATTGGCATAAACTAGCCTCAATAATAGTAAACATATAATTGTTATCCATTGCGGCTCGAAAGCATTTTTCGGTGATGGCTGCATTTAAAAGATTGCTCAAAATTCTAAGTACAAAATTGTCTAAATTCAAGTTGTATCCTGTAATGCGTCATAAAAGGTTGACCATTTGCGGCGAAATACTAGAGACATGGAAAAATCCGCCAACAGTAAGTTTTACGCATCAATATTATAGTATCAGTTAGCGAAAAGGTTGCATCATGAGATCGACATAAATTTTCATGTACAGCTTGACGAAACACTTTTAGTCGTGCGATTGGTCCCATAAGGTAATGAGAGTTTTTAGCGCTTCTCTCATCTTCCGTTATCAGGGGTCTGTCTCAAATACAAACTCCTTTCTTTTTATAACAGTACTAATGTTCTATTTTTTTCCAATGACTGTAGTCTAAAGTCTAGTACATTAAGTTTTTATTAAATGTTTGCTTAACTGTCTTAACAGTCTTAAGTGTCCTTGCGTTTTTCGTTACTAAAGTAGGATTATATTTGTGCAAATTCAAGGCTATTCCACTGCAAGCTTATTTAAGCAAAGTATTTTGTTGCAGATTAATGTGTTGTAAGGAAATAGTGTAGTGTCATATCTGTACGTTGACATTTCAGTGATTTGAGAACTCGATTTAGGTGCGTTTACCCTGAGTCTTGCCTAATTAGAAAAATTAGTCAAATCAAAGTCAAAGAATTTTCTTAACTGTCTTAACTGGCGTTGCATTCTCACGAAAGATGTGAAACAATATGTGACTTGAAAAAGATTTTGGACAGCTTTGCCAGAAGAAGTTGGACACATTATATGGTGAAATACTTATAACTTCGTGTTTGGCATAAATACAGCAATGGTAATTTTGAAAAAAGAAAATGGACATAATACATAAAGTGGAAGAAGAAAATGGACATAGTAACAAAAGTTAGTTTGAGCGAAATCAGCTTGTGGTAAACCATTCTAGTCTCCCTGTTCTAAATTTACTCCCCGGCGATCACCCTGTTTGTCAGATAAAGTTGGACAACCTGTTCAGAATCTTCTTCAAGTCACATCATAGTAGGCGTTAAATGTAGAGTGATATTAAATTCAAGTTTGTTCCACCTTTCCCATAGGCTCAATTGTCTGAGCTAGCAATCAAAATGCACCAACCGGAAACGCCAATTTTAAGGATTTTCGCTTGTTTTCGCGTTTTAGTCGATTTTTTATGAACGAGCGCAAAAGTTTTCGATATACTAATGTCCCGTATCGATGGTGTCTTCCTAACAGTGCTGCAGGTCCAGTATTAAACAATAGGACTTACGCATTGACAGGAATCTGACTATGTGCCTTCAAACCCACTTTTTGT
>JAQYWP010001212.1 GCA_029379285.1 Rhizonema sp. PD38 | reverse complement strand
CTAACGCCCATATTGTGTTAGAAGAGCCAGCCATATTAGACCCTCTACAAGCTGAAGTGGAACGCCCTGTGCATTTGCTAACGCTGTCAGCTAAGACGGAAGAAGCGCTTAAGGAGTTGGCGGTTCGGTATGATAATTATTTAGCTGCTCATCCTTCCTTGGATATAAAAGATATCTGCTTTACTGCCAATACAGGTCGTTCTCACTTCACTCATCGCTTGAGTATCGTTGCCACCTCATCCATCCAAATAAGTGAAAAGCTTCAAAATTTCTCAACAGGACAGGAATTAGCAGGAGTATTCAAGGGTCAAGGTAGCAGTTTGTCCAAAGTTGCCTTCCTATTCACGGGACAGGGATCTCAGTATGTCGGCATGGGACGCCAACTCTACGAAACTCAACCGACTTTCCGCGCCTCCCTTGACTGCTGTGATAAAATTCTGCGTCCTTATCTTCAAAAACCTTTGCTATCAGTCCTCTATCCTGAATCAGGGGAAACCTCACCTTTAGATGAGACTGCTTATACCCAACCTGCTCTATTTGCCTTGGAATATTCCTTGGTACAGCTTTGGAAATCTTGGGGTATCAAACCGACTGCCGTGATGGGTCATAGTGTAGGTGAATATGTTGCTGCTTGTGTAGCGGGAGTTTTTAGTTTAGAAGATGGGCTAAAGCTGATTAGTGAACGTGCCCGCTTGATGCAGAAGCTGCCGCAAGACGGAGAGATGGTGGCAGTATTTGCCGATATCGCCGCTATTCTTGCTGTTGCTGAAATCGATGAGCAAAAGGTAGCGATCGCAGCCTTGAATGGTCCGCGAAACACTGTAATTTCTGGAGAGACGCAGGCAGTTCGGACAATCTGTAACACCCTTGAGTTTGCGGGAATTACGACTAAAAAGCTAAAAACCTCTCACGCCTTCCACTCTCCTTTGATGGAGCCGATATTGGCAGAATTTTATGAGGTTGCTGCCACAGTCACCTATGCCGCTCCCCAAATAAACCTGATCTCCAACCTCACGGGAGAACGACTGACATCTGAAACGGACTTTCCAGAATATTGGTGTCGCCATTTACGCTCTTGTGTGCGATTTGCTGAGAGTTTAAAGACACTCCAAACCTCTGGTCATGAGATATTTGTGGAGATTGGACCAAAACCAACTTTGTTAGGAATGGGACGCCACTGCTTATCAGATGTAGAGACGCAAAACTTGGCGTTTCTACCGAGCTTGCGTCAAGGGCAGCCAGATTGGCAGCAAATGCTTCAGAGTTTAGGCGAACTATACGTTCGTGGAATATTAGTAGATTGGTCTGCCTTTGACCAAGGCTATTCGCGTCGTCGAATCGTGTTACCCACTTATCCCTTCCAAAGACAACGCTATTGGGTTGAGAAGACCGAAAGTGAGCATTTAAAAGCAGATAATTTATCTCAAGAAACGCTTCAGAGTTTAATGGCTAACCTGACAAAGCTTGGAGATACACAACAGTTAGTCAAGCATTTAGAAATTACAGAAGAACTTTCAGAAGATGAGTTGAAACTACTGCCAAAATTGTTGAATTTATTGGTCCAGCAAAATCAACAGCAACTTGTGGCATCATCCATCAAAGATTGGTTTTACGAGACACAGTGGCAGGTTAAACCGCGTCATGTAGAGACTCAAGAGAAGAACAGATTCCATAAAGCTAGTAGTTGGCTAATTTTTGCTGACTCGGATGGTGTTGGAAAAACCCTCGCCAAACTTTTGCAATCACGAGGTCACACCTGTATTTTGGTCTATGTAGGAGACACCTATGAGATAAAAGAAGCAGGAACTTGGAACATCAACCCGAACAATCCAGCAGACCTTGAGCGCCTATTCCAAGAAGCTTTAGGAACTCTAGAGCAGCCTTTACAGGGAGTTGTCCACCTATGGAGTTTAGAGGCACAATTGGCTTCAAACCTGACAATCTCTTCTCTAGAGGAGGCTCAAACTGTAGGTGTTGGTAGTGTGCTAAATTTAATCAAGCGACTAAGAAAGAATCTTCCCTGTTCCCAATCACCTTTCCCCCGGTTGTGGTTAGTGACACGGGGTGCAGTATCTGTTTGTTCAGAACTGCCTGAGATAGCTCAAGCTTCTCTATGGGGAATGGGCAAAGTGGTGGCGCTGGAACACCCGGAATTGTGGGGAGGAATGCTCGATTTAGCACCTGAATCCACTTTTGATCAAGCGGCAAAGCTATTAGCAGAAATTGAGGATTCTTTTGGCGAAGACCATATCGCTTTTCGGAATGGAAATCGGTATGTCGCCCGCCTAGTACCCAAACAACTGCCACAATCCAATGTAGAGAAATTAGATGTAGCGTCTCTATTCCGAAAGAATGGCACTTACCTAATTACTGGTGGTCTGGGTGCCTTGGGACTTTCAGTTGCCCAGTGGATGGTAGAAAAAGGGGCTAGACAATTGGTGCTAATTGGGCGTCGCATTGCTTCAACAGAGGCACAGGAAACCTTGAGGCAACTCGAACAAAAAGGAACCAAGGTTGTAGTTGTTCAGGCAGATGTTTCACAATGGGAGGATGTGAGCAGGCTGCTGGAGGAGGTGAAAAACTCCATGCCTCCCTTGCGTGGTATCTTCCATGCTGCTGGAGTGTTGCAAGATGGAATGCTACTGGGGCAAACTGAGGAAAGTTTTCGTCGGGTGATGGCTCCCAAAGTGCAAGGAGCATGGAATTTGCACGCCTTAACCCAGAATTTAGAGCTGGACTTGTTCGTCTGTTTCTCATC
>JAQYWP010001211.1 GCA_029379285.1 Rhizonema sp. PD38 | reverse complement strand
TGGGATGTCTACAAAGCGAAGGGGTTGCACTCTAGTTTTCCGAACATGCATCCTGATAATTAATCATTTTACTATTTTTTTTAAATTTAATAATCGAAATATCCTGAATAAGCGATTCTGAGCTAGTTTGGTAACTAGCAGTTAAATCAAGTGTCCTGCTCAATTGAGGAATAGGAATTTCAATATATATACTTTCAGCTTTAGGTGTTTTCTTAGCTTCTTTTGCTGCTGATTTTTGCTTTTCGACTGTTGTTTTGTTATCGTCAGACTGTTGCTGTGGGCTAACTACTACCTCTATACCATCGTCCTTTTTAAACGTTTTGTCCTTTCCCTCAGAAGTCACTGCAACTGTAGCCGACTCAGAGTGTTCCACATCACGCGCTACCTCAATCGATTTTTCACCCCCAATACTTTCCACTTCCTCCACTGCAACAGATGCTACAGTCTCGCCCGCTCTCTCTTGGGATATTTCTCTAATTTTCGACTCTGTTGCTGTCGGTGGAACCGTTCGCTCCTCTCCGAAGAAGTATCCTCTTAACTCCTGTTGCAAAATCTTCCGCGCTTGGGAAATCCGCTTGCAGACGTTCTGGTAAGAAACTTCTTGCAGTTGAGCAATTTCTGGATAAGATAGTTCTTTATAAAAGTGCAGGATAAACGTCTCGCGGAGCCTAGTTGGTAAGTTAGCAATCGCCTGGCGAATCACAATCCTCTTCTCGTCAGTCTCTACTGCACATAGGGGCGTCTTCTCCAAGTCAACCAGTCCTTGCTCTTCACTTCTTGTGTAAACTTCTATATCCTCAACTCGATTCGCACCCCGACTGCCTTCTCGATGAATATCCACACAGAGATTATGAGCCAGTCTTGTCAGCCAACCCTTAAAATTAGCAATTTTCCCCGCATACTTTTGCACCTTCTCCCAAGCTTTAAGCATCGTCCGACTCAGCGCATCTTCCGCATTAGTCCGGTTCCCACTCATCCACTTAAGACAGCAACGGTAAAGATCATCTTGATACTGTTGCCACAACTGCCAAAAAGTCGTACTAAAATCATCAGAGTCACTACGCCCTACTGATGAAGAAACTACATGAGTACCCACCATGACTCCTTTGGTAAGCTATTCCAGATTAAATGTATATAGAAAGATAATTGGATATAGTCGTATATTTCTGACTATGCCCGCTAAAAGTAGATGAACCATGTATCAAGGATGCGAATGAAATAGACCCTCAACCAAGCTGTATAAAGTTTATAACCTATAATAGGTCCGTCCGAAAATTAAATTACTGTAAAGATAAGGTATAAAATATTATTTTTATAAAAAATAATATTTACCATATTTAGCTTTTACGGATTATATAAAATAATAAATCATGTTGACAATCAATATTTGCCGCTTGCATTTAAATTTACTTCCACTCCACTCCTGTGCACAAGTCGGCAAAGTCGGATCTTTAGGTCGGAAAAGTCGGATTATGTCTTTTTTTTTCAAAATCCAGTATAAAGTAGGTGGGCATGAATAAACCTCATTATGTAACAGAATGTAAATTTATCAAATCACTGCACAAGAAAATTACTGCCGAAAATTGGGATTAAGAGATAGAATTCTCAACTTACCCTTGATGGTAGCAGCAGTGTTAACTCTTCTTTGGCGAGATGTAGCAGGGGTGACGGAACTGACAAGAATGCTAGCTAGAGTTGGTTTTTTGTGGGTTAGACCCACACAGGTTACTCAACAAGCAATGTCACAAAGATTTTTAAGTTTTCCGTCTGAATTATTTGAGCGAGTATTTAAAGATTTATTACCGCATTTAAGAACTGCTTGGCAGAACAGAAATCAACGATCTCTACCAGAAAATATTCAATTCACATTGACGAAATTTTCAAGAATTTGGATAATAGATGGCTCAACATTAGAAGCATTGTTTTGTAAGCTTAAAAGTCTGGAAGATATTCCGAAAGGGCAATTGGCAGGGAAAATGGCAACAGTTATAGATTTAATGACCAGGCTACCTGTAGAGATTTGGTTTCAAGAAAATCCAAAAGCTTCTGATATCAAGTTGTCAGAAAATATCTGACAATTAGTTACAGCCAACACTTTACTATTGCTGGATAGGGGATTTTATCATTTTAGCTTTTGGCTACAACTGCTCGAGAAGGAAATTCACTTTATTACTCGATTAAAGAAGGGAGCAGCAATCAAGATTGAGCGCGAAGCTCGCCGGACAGAGGATTCTGTCCGGCAGACTTCGCAAGTTTCGTTACATACTTCTGTTTTTTCCTGTCTACCTACTTAGCTATTAGGAAGCCTTAACTCCACAAACTGACATTGTTCCTGGCACAGTCGTTGTCCACTGACCATTCCAAACTCCATTTGCTGCGGCGGCGGCAATAGGGCATTTTACTTTGGCATCGTCATTGTTCCAAATTGGCCCTGCTTTCACATCTAAAGCAAACGCGTTATTACTAAAACCAAACACCACAGAAGCAATCAAAAAAGCACAAAAAGCAGACTTTAACAGAGAAGACAAACTCTTCTTGATTTGACTCATGTTCATAGTGAAAACCTCAATATTTTGAATTTTGTAGCGTGTCGCATTTACGTATAATGCTTTAGCACATATGTCAACTTAATACCATTCTCCGCTGTGCGCTAGTCGGAAAAGTCGGATCTTGTGGTCGGAGCGAGTCGGAAAAGTCGGAAATATTTTTGAGGATTAAGTATTTATATTCAGTCTAGCTCTCGACAGAATTCACAAAAGCA
>JAQYWP010000219.1 GCA_029379285.1 Rhizonema sp. PD38 | reverse complement strand
ACTAGAGCTAGTCCTTGCTGCGTCACAATTCAGTATAATTACTTGATGTAAGATTTAATCATCAGAAAATACAGGAGACTTTGATGAAGAAAATAATAAGAGGTGCAATTTTTGTTCTTGATGACAATATAGACACCGATCAAATTATTCCCGCTGAGTACCTCACCTTAGTTCCTTCCAAGCCTGATGAGTACGAAAAGCTTGGAAGTTATGCTCTGGCTGGGTTACCCGAACGTTACGGTAAATTTATAGTTTCTGGTAAAATGAAAACAGCTTACCCTATTATTGTGGCGGGGGAAAACTTCGGCTGCGGTTCTTCACGAGAACATGCCCCAATTGCCCTAGGGGCATGTGGAGTCAAAGCAGTCATTGCTCAGTCATACGCTCGAATCTTCTTTCGCAACTGTGCTGCTACAGGAGAATTATATCCTTGGGAGTCAGTGGAAAGATTATGCGAATCTTTTCAGACAGGTCATGAAGTCTCGATTGATTTTGAAAGCAATGTAATAATTAACCATACTCAAGGCGACACAGTATACAATCTTAAGTCGTTGGGAGAAGTCGGTCCTGTCATTGATGCGGGCGGTATTTTTGCCTATGCTCGTGAAACAGGTATGATTCCAAGTCGTAAGTAAAAAGTTTTAGTCGCACTAAGGAATGTGGATTTAGCAACGCCAGTCTCCTGACACTCTCAAGATCATCTTGTCATACCGAATCCACGAAACTATTCTGGCAGACTTAGTGATCTTATCCCTACACCCGTAATTTCATCTCTCGTCAGGGATAGAGTCTACAATAATTTCAGTGCAGTTACTTTAATCCCCGCAGATCGTAATCCTAAATGATTCGTGAAACATTTCATCAAGGCTACTATTTGTCCCATATCCTTCGTACAAATGACAAAAGACGATCCTTGCTATAGCGTGTTTCATAACTTAGATAGGACTAAAGAAGGGGATAATTTC
Source organism: Rhizonema sp. PD38 (assembly GCA_029379285.1). Taxonomy (GTDB): domain Bacteria; phylum Cyanobacteriota; class Cyanobacteriia; order Cyanobacteriales; family Nostocaceae; genus Rhizonema. The sequence continues at coordinate 9,464 of JAQYWP010000219.1, read as the reverse complement.
ATCCCAATATCAACCTTATCTTACACCTTGCTATGGACAACCCAATGTTGATCAAGTCCACCACTCGGCATATTCGGATCTTTGCGGCTGAGATTGACCGAGATGGTGAACTTGTTCCCAGTCATCAAGTTTTAACCTTAGATATTGACCCCGACAATGAATTCAGTTGGAATGAAGATGCTTTACAAAAGGTTTATCGAAAATTCGATGAACTTGTAGAAGCATCCAGTGGCGTTGACCTAACAGATTATAACTTGCGCCGCATTGGGTCAGACTTGGAGCATTATCTTCGCTCAATTTTGCAAAAAGGCGAAATTAGCTACAACCTCTCTGCACGCGTTGTCAACTACAGCATGGGTCTTCCCCAAATTGCTGTGGACGACAATCAATAGTCAGCAGGCGCGGGGTATTCCTATCAAAGTAGCTAAAAAGTCTGAAAAATTTCGATGAAAGTAGTTCGGTTAAGAATAGATAGCAGTTATTCACCGAACTTAATGAAAGCAGTTTTGCTTTGAGGAAGTGTGTTAGGAGTTAAGTCTTTCTGTAGGAGTGTTCTATATAAATAAATGCCCGTGCCGTTCACTCTAGATCTAGGCGTCGTAGTCACTTGGGTTACTGAATACGGCACGGTATTTATTTCTTGGCAATAATGTGCTAGTCGTTTTAAGTCCGTCGTTCCAGCACTACAGAAGTTGCTTCAGTACGAAAACACTATTAAGCTTTTATTAAGAGTTCTACCTACTCCTTATAAAAAAATTACTATTTATTCTCCCTAAAAAAATAATGACGCTTAATAAGCAATACAATGCTTACTTACAAAAGCATTACATTTTTACCTGATACTTGGTACGATCAGGAATTGCAAATAAGTGATTATTAACCCAGTATCAAATCGGTTTGATTGGTGGGATTATACCTTTCAGCAGTCAGTTGAAAAATTGTAACTCACTGCTGAAAAGCTTGGGACCTTTCTAGCAGTATGTTGTTAACAGATACATCTGAATCGTGACTACCACTTCCGATTTCCGTCTTCGTCAACTCGTGCTTGTCGAATCACATCAGAAATTTCTTCCGCATCCTTAACATGGTGTAGAGCTTTTTGTTCGCCATCTGGCTCATCTACAACGAAGTATGTCGGCACTGTGATCTGGTCACCAGTGATGTCTGGAGAATCAACGGCAACCTGTTGTGACTTTTCTTCAACAGTTTCTGGTTCTTCAGAAATGACGTCACCTGGGTTGACTGAACGATGAATATCTTTTTCTTTGTTATCTTCCATTACATTCTCACTGGTAAAATGTGTTAAATTTGCTCTTAACTGTAGTAGGTGTGGCAATAAACATAAGTTTTAGATATGGCTTATGATTAACTAGCTAGGAAGTTTCCTCTTTAAGTTAAATTTTCTTGAGCTAGCTTCAACTTACGTTGATTGACGCTCACCTACTTATAAACTATAGAAAGATTGGCATTAGCTCCTCTTTCTGATGGAGGAATTTGTCAAAAAAGGGTAAAGGAGAATTTCATTCCTAAAATTATGAGAGGATTGTTCTATAACGGGTAGCATTGCGAGAGTTTAAAGTAGGAGCATTCACCGTTCGTAGGGTGTAAGTAACCTCTAAATGTTTATTGAAGACTTTGTATCTTTTGAAGCTGGGTAGCCAGTGTTAGCACTTAGTTTAATCGGCAAGTTAAGATCGTGAGCCAGGAAATTGGGGATATCAAGTTAAAGAAAGCGGTGAAAAAGCCGCATGTGATGCTGTTGAAGAAAATGCCAAGCGCTGACTGGTGCGAAGACTATGGAAAATGATGCGGCAACGACACTCTACTGCTCAAACGAACTTTGTCTGGCAGCCAACCCGCTAAGCAATAACTTTTGCCAAAAATGCCGTACTCCCTTACCAAAACGTTACCTGTGGGCTGTGGCATCCGGAAAAAGCGTCGGTAATCCTGGAGAAATATTTGCTGATCGCTATTTAGCAATCAGCAACTCTATTTTTCTAGATACTAAACCCGGTTTAGTGCCTCAAGCACCAGATGTAGAGAGTTTACAAACAATCAGAGCTTATCTCAGGCTGATTCCCTACCGTTTACACGTACCTCAGGTGTATGGAGTCCTATCATTAAACAATGGGAAAACGAAGCAAGAAATTTTGCTTTTAGAAAAATCTCCACTTCGACAAGATAGTGAAAAAGAAGTGCAGCCTTGTCGTTCCTTATTTTCTGCTTGGAGTGATGCTACATCAATGCGCCAACTTAATTGGTTGTGGCAAATGGCAGAACTCTGGCAACCTTTCAAAAGTGAAAATGTCGCATATAGCTTACTTGACTCGCAGTTACTTAGGGCAGAAGGATCTCTGTTGCGGTTACTAGAATTACGAGCTGATGAGCCTTCTTCACCTGAATTACATCAATTGGGTGAGTTTTGGCAGCAATTAGTGCCTAAAACAAAACCAGCCATATCTGAATTTGTGAGAGAAATTTGCCGTCATCTTGTTGAGGGAGAAATTAGCTCGAGTGACCAACTTTTGGCAATTTTAGATAAAGGACTGGTAGAAATAGGGCGATCGCAAACACCCACTATTAGAATTGCTACTAAGAGTGATACTGGCCCCAGTCGCCAACGTAACGAGGATGCGTGTTACCCATCAAGTGGAAGCATAATTGATAAGCCACCTAGCCTTGAAGCCTTAGTCATTGTTTGTGATGGTATTGGTGGACACGAGGGAGGTAACATAGCATCAAATTTAGCTATAGAGACTATTCAGCAGCAAACACAGCATCTAATCAAACTTTTCTCTGAGCGTTGTGTAAATCCCTCTATAGTGCTAACAGATTTAGAACAAGCAGCAGCAGATGCTAACGATAAAATCAGTCAGCGTAACGATAGCGAACATCGCCACGGACGTCAACGTATGGGTACAACCTTAGTAATGGCATTGCCTGTTGCTCATGAAATGTACACTGCCCATGTGGGTGATAGTCGTGCCTATTGGATGACACGGCACGGATGCTATCAAGTTACCCTCGACGATGATGTTGCCTCTCGTGAAGTACGACTGGGCTATGCTACATACCGAGATGCCGTGCGGCAAGGTGCTTCTGGCTCTCTAGTGCAAGCCTTGGGTATGAGTCCCAGTACTTCATTGCATCCAACAACCCAGCGGTTTATCCTTGATGAAGACTGTGTTTTCCTTCTTTGTTCTGATGGGTTAAGCGACTTTGACCGTGTAGAACAGCACTGGGAAACAGAAATATTACCAATTCTGACTGAGAAAAAAAATGTTACTGATGTAGTAGATACACTAGTAGAAATTGCTAATCATCAGAATGGTCATGATAACGTCACAATTGCTTTATTACACTATCAAGTCAAATACTCAGAACCAAAATCAAATTTGAAAGCGGATCTTGCTCATCCTTCATCAACACCAGCTAATAATTCTAGCTATCGAACGTCAGTTGCTACACTCAATCGCAGTCAAAACCAGAAAACTCAAGTCCTTTCAGACACACTACCTCCTAAAGGTCAAAAAATACCATTACAGTTGGTCATACCATTAGTACTAGCTTTGGGAGCAGGTTTACTAACTTTTCTGATCCAACAACCACGGCAGACGATCTCAAAACTCATTCAACTAAATCCGTTTCAAGGTTCTCGCTCTCCAACCGTGACTGCGTCCTCATCAGAATCTCTGGACAAACTCAATAAAGGATCGTATATAAAAACGAATGATGCAATATCATTAAGCACGACGACGGACTTAACTAGGGAAGCAATCGCCCCACCGTATAGTCTTTTACAAGTGATCTCAATCGATCCCGTTGATGACTCACACTCAGATCGTCAGTTACAACTAAGGGTTTGCCAAGTTCTAGCTACATCGACATCAATTCCAAAAAACACCGAAACTCCACGTATAGCGGCACCAACTCCAGCCAAACTTTCTCTAAAACCAGGAGATACTGGATCGACTTATCTCTCCAAAATTAAAGACTCGATCTCGCTTTCGCCACCAAACAATTCAAATAAATGTCCTTATAATCGGGAATCTTCAGTTCCGTCAACCCCTCAACCCGGAGCGAAGCGTGATTCACCGTAAGCTAGTACTGCTCCCTTGGAATTAAAAATTAAAAAGTATTATCTATTGAGGTTAGCCAGGGTTTCTCCCAATCCTCTAAGCTTATCTAAAGCGTATTAGCACGACTTGATTAATGTATTTGAATAAAAAACTCAAAAGGCAATTATCCTGCCTTTTAAAATTATTATTAGAAATTGTTTGACTTTACCTTTTCGTCAAAAAATGAATCCATGCTCTCCCTGAATCTGGCGATCACCCGTCTCGTCCACACTAGTTCTGACAATTTCGCTATTTGGGTGCTGAACGCTCCCTATCCGAGCGGCCATGTTTTACATGACTGTGTCTGGCCCCAACACCTGACTCAAACCTGGCATGCTTGGCAGGAGATGTTTGCCAATCATAGTGGCTTAGACATTTCTCCCAGATATGGTGGAGGGCCTTCTTCCCCACAGCCGCTAGAATCGATTTTACCTCCTGCCACTGGAAGTGCTAACAATTACAGTGTTCGTTTGATGCAACACTTAGGAATTAGCTTATGGAACTGGGTATTTGATGGACCAATTCTTAATAGTCTCGAACGCAGCCTTGGAATCGCGATGGGACAGCATACTCGTTTACGCTTTCAATTAGAAATTCGCGATCCGGATCTCATTGCCCTACCTTGGGAAATTATGCAGCGCGGAGCAGGGGTATCCCCAATCTCCTTAGTTCAACCTATCTTGTTTAGTCGTACCACTAGTGAAGTCGAGCCCCTACCGTATTTGCGCACGGACCAGGCATTAAATATCCTGTTGATTTTAGGCGAAAATGAAGAGAAGCGTCCGCTACAACTGGAACAGGAAGCACATCTTCTGAAAAAAACTCTTTCAAATGCTGTTTCAGAAAATGGCAATTCTCAAGGATATGCACCTTGTATGGTGAAAACACTTCTACAACCAACGCCTCAAGAGTTGATCGAAGAATTAGAAACCAACGCATATAATGTGTTATTTTATGCAGGTCATGGTTTGCCGGGACCAGACGGAGGTATGTTGTTTATGTGTCAAAATACAACACTCAATGGCATGGAATTGGCAAAAGTTTTAACTCGTACAGGTGTAAAACTAGCAGTTTTTAATGCTTGTTGGGGAGCGCAACCGGCTGCTATTGACAGACATGCAATCACCAATAGCAGTTTGGCAGAAGTGCTGATTCGTCAAGGTGTCCCAGCAGTGCTAGGTATGCGTGATGAAATTACTGATGAAGAAAGTCACAGCTTTATCCAAATCTTTGCTCAGGCTTTGCGAATGCGTAAGCCAATTGATGAAGCTGTGGCATTAGCAAGGCAACAGTTATTAACGCTTTATAAATTTAATCGACAAGCTTGGACTTTACCAGTTCTCTATCTCCATCCACATTATCATGGTGAACTCATTAAGAGTTTTGATGAAGGGATTACAGAATTACCAGAAACTTCTATCATCGGTATAGGTTCAATAGTTCCTACGGCTTTGTTACGTAGTCTCTCACCGTCGGGTCGAACTTGTTCGCTCAAACCAGGAATCACCCGTATCGGTCGCACACAAGATAATGATATTGTTATCCCAGAACCTTCGATTTCTAGAAACCACGCTAAAATATTGTGGCGGAATACTCTGAGAGGATCTACTCCGGTGCGAACTTATTACTTACAAGATTTATCCACCTACGGCACAACCTGGATTTTTCGTTCTCATAGTTGGGAGCAGATCCATCGTCAGGAGGTTCCTCTAGAATCGGGAATGCAGTTAAAGTTTGGTAGTAATAAAAGTCTGCCTTGGGAATTTTGGATTGAAGAGTCCTCAAATTAAGGGACAAAACAATTTTTTGGACTTTTGGCACCCACTCGCATATCTAGTATACGATTTTCTGCAAAATCAAATTTTTACTGCGGAAAATAGGTTTTGGCAAATGTAGCTGTAATCATCGCCAATTAATTACTTCGGAGACGACATATGGTTCCTAAAATCAATGGTTTGGAAAATTCTGATACCTTACCATCTCAAGTTGAATTAGAACTTTTAGAAGCTCTAATGGAACCTGATGACGGAACTTATCCCTGGAATCCAGTTGATGAGGAGTCAGAAACATATTTTCTCCAACTAGAACAGCAGTTTATTATTCAGGATTTACTTGATGAAGAACTGAACGAGAGATCGCAAGCTTTATACAACCAACTAGATCATCTATGGTTAAACTACAAAAACGATGATGGTGATATACTAGCAGTTGCTGAAACTCAACTTCATGAAACTTTACATCAAAGTTTTGGCTCCCGCATACCTGAAGGTTGGTTGGATCAGATTGCCCGAAAAGCAACGGAAATATTTAATTCCACGCAATCTATAAATGATCGATTAGTTAAATGCGTTCAAGCTGTACTACCTGCTTGGGGCTCGGAAGATTTGTTAGTCTTTGCCCGTTCTTATACCTATGCCACGCGAAGTAAAGCTCAAGAAAACGTTGAATTTGTACAGAATAAAGTTGAAAGTAGTCGTGAGTGGACGACTTTATCGGAAATTGAGCAGGCAAAAGTAAGTGTAGCGATCGCTTACTATGCTCTCACTCAATTAAAAAGCTTTAAAAACGAAGATTAAATTTATACTTCCTAAAAAAAGGAGTAGGTTGAGCCAATAGAACCCAAATATGTCACCATTTGTTTACATGTTCATTGGTCAGAGTCGCAACTAAACTCTCTTTCAATTAATACCCCGCCTGGTAAAGTCATGTTGATTTACGCCAACTCACGCGTCGGACTGGAGAGTGTAAATCGGAATTAACCGCTACTATTAACTGAATTTATGAATGGCTCCAAGCAAAATTATTCCTTTTTTATGCTAGTAAGCATTCAGCCGTCAGCAACTTCATTTTTCAAAAGAAAAAATGGACAGAATGTTTGAATGATAGCTGACGGCTGATAGCTGAATGCTTACTTTTTACGCGTAAACATTTATGCTTGAAGTCACAATTATGAATTACGGATAGTCTAGTTCAAAATTATGTTGACTTCAACTCAATTCTCTTATCTAGGTCCGAGAAAGCGGGTAGCAAAATTTTGCGATCTTGTTGGTGATAATGCTCTTGCCTTAAGAATTGCTGCCATTAAAAAGGCATAAGACAATACTCCCACAACGACTAGAAGCAAACCGTTGATAGCTCCTGTTGCGTTCCATAAAGCGTGCAGTCCTGCTGCACTGAGATATCCAACGAACAAGATTTGCCAACTTTTACTTGGCTTAAGTACAGCCAAACCAATAAAATAACCGAGATATCCGCTGTACGCCATGTGTCCTGCAGGTAAACCTAAAATTCGCGCAATCACCAGTTGCAAACCTGCCAGATCGCCAGCTCCTACCCCTGCCTGTTCTGCAAAACGTTGAGTCACTTCTGGTCCGTACTGTCCGAGAGTTTCTAATAGGGTGAAGGCGACGGCAGAAGCCGTTCCTAGAAGAATACCATCTAAAGGTTCCCAGACACCGATCCGCTCACGCCAAGGAGACGGTAGTAGTCGGGCGACAAAAAAAGCTCCTAGCACTGGTAGTGCTTTCAGCAATTCTTCCATCAAGCCAGCACCAAAAAAGTGTCGGATGAGCAACTCTGTAAAGGTAATCGACTGATTTTCTGTTGGTACGTTACCGGGTAAGATCCCGCGAAATATAAAGATAAATAAATCTAATACCGGACTGAGCAAAATCAATGCTGTAACCATTGCCGAGCCTAAGAGTACCCACCAAGGCTTATGTTTGCCACACAATTGGTAAATAAAGTAGTAAGCAGCAAACGCGATATAAGTGGCTACGATAATTTGATTTGCTTGGGGATTACCTACAGTGGCAAACATTAGTACCACGAATATCACTGTAAGTCCTCCTGGTACAAGGTAAGCTTTACGAGTTAAATCTTTGCCTGTAGAAATAATAGGAAAGAGTTGAGTAAAGCTAATAGAGTCAGGGTTGGAAGTGGAGTGGTAGCTATAGTTGGTTGGTGGCGGAAGTGATGTACCTATAGGTTGAGTTAGCGTGTTAGGCTGATAATTATATTCATATTCGAACTGAAATTCTGGACCATCATAACCTAGAGTTATGCGATCGCCTGCGAAGAGTTGCTGATAATCATGTAATCGTTGTCCATTCAGATAAGTGCCGTTAGCGCTATCTAGATCGCAGAGTATCCAACTGTGTAAGTTATCTGAGGATAAAGACACAGGACGTATCATCGCATGACGACGAGATACCATTCTATACTTCATGGCATCCAAGACAACTTGGCAGCTGGGGTCGCGTCCAATGACTACTTCTTTACCAGGAAGCAACAAGTAGCGAGATTCTGATCCCATTGCTCCATTACCAGACACTAGCTGCACAAATGCATTCTGTCTTGAGTTTTTGCCCGTCATCAAGTTACAGGGTGTTTCTAAAAAGTGACATCAATTAGCCATAGGACTAAACCTAGCTTTGTCAGGGTGGCTAGAAACCGCAGAAAATTAAAAGTTAATTTTTGACATTTGTTCTTTGTTTTCTTCAGTGTCTACGCAGTTCAGAAAGATTTTTAACTACGTAGATAAAGAAGTGTTGCACCTGGTGGGTAGACGCGTTCGTACTCAGGAGAAGTTTTTTACCTGCAAGGACGTACACCTTGACAAGGCTAAGGACTTAACCGCTTCTAAAAACCTGTTCAAATCTGCTCACAAGTAGACATGATTGTACAAGCTAAACTTAACGGTATAAGTTAGCCCAGCTATAAGCGTCTTTCTACTTAGTCTCTTCGCTTTTTCGCTCTGAAACTTTGACCACTAGCCCCCAATTAGAGATCCTGAAACAATTTTCAGCACGAGACTTAGAATTTATTCGATTACATAAAACTAGTTTGTAGTACGTGTCTTTTAAGCTTCACACTTAATTGAGCGTTACTATCCTGCACTAGTCGAACGTGAGATGATTTTAACACAAACACAAAAGCCGACTCCCTTACCCAAAAATGAGTAGTAATGATTAGAGGTTAGTGAAACTAAGTTACAGTTCGTCACCCCGGCCGGATCTCCGATGCTTGTATGCCAAATACAATATAGCTTCACTTACCCTCTGTTTATCATAAATAGTGACCACTCGCTCCGCTCAAAGTCAAAAAATAAAAGAGGATTCTAGCACCATTATTTATTTATAAGGTTCAAAATGTTTGACTTTTAACTTTTGAATGAGTGACTTAGCTGAATTGGGGCGCGTGACTTCTGTCTCCTTAATGCAAATTAAATTCCACCATTGCTTTAGGAAAGTTTTCGTTTTCATGTCCAGAGTGGCTCAGTTTAACTAAGGCAAAACGCTGCAAGGGAGTTAACGCTACCCACTGTTGAAGTGTGAGGCTTAGACG
>JAQYWP010001210.1 GCA_029379285.1 Rhizonema sp. PD38 | reverse complement strand
CGTTTGTTGCAAACATTTTTGAACTTGGTATTACACTGGGAAGAGAGTTAGTTGTTAGTAGGTTTATGATCTGAGCAACATTTATTTACATATTCAGATTTTTTCCGCCAACCTACTTAATTTTTTAATTTTTAACTATTTCCCGTTAGAAGTCCCACACTGTATTCCTCCAGAATCAGTGCTGGGATGAATAACGAAACAAATACGAATCGTCCCTCGTTCAATGAGGAGTGCAACCAAATGAGAAAGAGGGACAGATGAGTATTTGTTAATTAGGTCGTGACTGGGATTCAACATATTTCTTCAAAGTTTCAACAGTTACGCCGCACTCGCGTTAGCAACTCCAAAATCTTTTTACTTGGCTCATCACCTGGCAACCTACTCTTTGTCTTGCTTCGCTAATGGATAATAGAAGCCTGCTATCAAAAACTGGAACGGGACGAAGGTGAGTAGAACAAAGCTTAAGAAAATGAATATTGAGTTAGAAAGCGGCGCAACGTGAAAAATCGTACAAAGTCAATTAACCCAACCAATACCCCTATTACTACGGCAAAATGTTCTACTTATCCTTTCAAGATCATTGAATATCTCCACGCCAGCGACCAAATAAAGCGATAATACATTTTATTATTTAAGAGTTTTAATTCCTATCGTTCTTAATCTTTCTTTAAAGCGCAATTCTTGAGAAGATTTTGAAAGAGTGTTGGTTGGAGCATCAACAATTAAATTTAATATGGTTTTGACATTATTTATAGTAGTCCTTTGCACCAATTTTTTTGCAATAATTTGGTAGTTTTTCGAGCATAAACTGTTTGCAAGGCGTGATAATACGTCATTATCACTTAATAAGCCTATGAATGTAGTGATGTGTCTCTCTTGCCAACAATTTATTAATCTATCGTAAATTTCTTCAGCATCATGAGCTGTGCCGCGTCCATTTCCAATTTTACACATAGTTATTATTTTGACATACCTTTTCGATATACTATCAGGTGTATCTCCATTTTCTGGAATAAATGCAGCAACACTACGAGCATTAGGTAATTCGTTGTAAAAGTTATTCCAACTGATGTGTGATATCCATAGTGTTTCGAGATCTGTGTTAATTTCAACAGATCTACTGTTGGGAGAAAGATAAGCAAGACCGTCAACTAGTTCCAAAAAACTTCTGGCAAATTTTACTTTAGTTACTTCTCCATTTGCTGATAAAGAATCATGTTTAAGTCCAACGTCATAACGTGCTTCATCAGAGCATACTTCCCATATCTCTTTTGCTACAAGGAGAATATTATTTCTTGTATACGCACTAATTTTAGAGTTTGTAAACATACCAAATATAGTACGTAATAGTGATTGTGAAATGTCATCATTTAAATTTTGAATTGCTAATTTAATTGGCTCTACGTCATCTTTTGATAGAGTCTCTTGTCGTAAGCTATTAAGAAGCTTACGTACTCCAATTACAGGTCCAGATGGTTCTTTACCTAAAACTTCTATAATACATTTTTGAAGCCAATTAGCTAGATCTAGACCGGTAATCTCATTATGGTTGGGGTGTGCAGCACTTGCATAGTTTCGCATATCCCTTATATAGTCTAAGTGTCTGTAACCAATTTCGCTAATAATTCCTGTTTTGTTACAACCTTGTACTAATATCCAATCATCTAATCTTTCTAAGTCATTTTCATCTTTAAATTTTAAGCGTCGTTCATTATCAGTGATAACGCTATCGTAAAAATAATCTAAATCGAATCTAGCTACCTTCTCCCTCAGATTCCGTGGCGACAGCATGGTGAACCATTATTAGCTAGTGCAGCATACCATGAAATAGCACCACATCTCGTGCTAATGGCGTTCTTACATCGTATCGTTAATGGAGGTGGAACACTCGAACGCGAATATGCTATTGGAAGCGATGCGCAAAGCGCAACGGCAAAGCCGAACGCATGGATTTATGTTTAAGATATGGTTCTACCACTTTAGGGATAGAATTAAAAGTATGGCGTGATAAAAAGGGCGACCCCCAAGCTATTGGTCTTGAACAATTTGATTCATACTTAGCGCGATTGGGAGTATATTTTGGCTAGTTATTTGTATTCGACCGACGTGAAAAAGCACCCCCAATGGAAGAACGTTTATCAACTCACATAGTGCATACAAAAAATCAACGTTCTATTACTGTTATTCGTGCTTAGAAGCAATACCCTTGAAAAGTAAAAAGATAATAGTAAAAATGCCGTCCCTCAACACATTAATTAATCGAGTCCATTCGATTAGTTTCCTTAGCGAGTAGGGACAAGTAAGAATTTCACACTCAGATTAAAAGATTCTAACATAACATCGGATTCTGAAGAGAACGTTGAAAATTTTATTGATTTTCTTGCTTCTATTTCTGTTATTGGTAGAGAAGTTAAAAATAATGAATTCAAATACGAGTATGGATTTGAAAATGAGGATGTTATAAGAAGACGAGCTAAAAGGTTAGGGACGAATCGATATAAAATACATAGCGCTCTGGCTTCTTTTTTGGATTTGGAGTTTAAAATAGTTCGCGCTGCGAAACTTAAGAGAGAAAATAGAAACCAAACTTGATGAATTCTCCTTTTAATGCGCTTATACTATTTATAATAATCTCATAAATGAAACTGGAGCAAACCTATTTTATACTATGATCGGTTAAGCAATGGACTTTAAGATGCGGTGAAGACACTGGTATTTTGGACCTATTCTTTACGAAGGGTAATCAAATCTCCAAAGTGCTTTAATA
>JAQYWP010000218.1 GCA_029379285.1 Rhizonema sp. PD38 | reverse complement strand
CTGTTATAGATGGAATGTATCAATCTGAGAACTTTAAAGTGTTAACTGTTAGTCGATAACAGCTAAAACAAATTTAGATAGGACTCATGAGACATACAGTATCAAGCGTAACAATTATATTTTCTGAATAACTCTATTATGAACTTAACAGTTTCTCCTTGTACGATCGCAATCGTTGGAGGCGGCTTGAGTGGTTCTCTAGTTGCCGCAAATCTGATGCAAAATGCAACTACACCAATGTCGATTAAGTTGGTTGAACGTCATTTGGAAGTAGGCAGGGGAATTGCTTACAGTACGCAAGTTAAAGAGCATTTGCTGAATGTTCCAGCAGGCAAAATGAGTGCCTTTCCAGATGAACCAGATCACTTTTTAAATTGGTTGCATGAGAACGGACATGCTGGAGTTAAAGCATCCACCTTTGTTCCACGTCAAGTGTATGGAGATTACGTGCAGGCAACCTTAAGCGAAGCGGAGGCGAATGCCCCGGCTGATGTCCGTTTAGAACGAATTGTGGATGAAGCGATCGCCATCGAAACAAAAAGCCAAAGAGTGATGGTGTCTCTGAAAAGACAGTGTTTAAACGTTCAAAAAGCTGTGCTAGCGTTGGGCAATTTCCCCGCATCTCTCCCAGAACCTCTTGCCTCAGTAGAAAACCACAATCGCAGTATCAGAGATGCTTGGGCTGATGATGCGATCGCAGACTTGAATCCAGAAGATACTATTCTGTTGATAGGAACCGGGTTAACGATGGTAGATACGGTTGTTGCCTTGCTCGCGAAAGAATTCCGGGGAAAAATCCACACAGTCTCCCGTCACGGCTTCATGCCGTTTTCTCACAAACCAACAACTCCCATACCAATATTTATTCACCCAGAGACGGCACCAAAAACCGCGCGAGAACTCCTACATTTAGTACGTCACGAAGTGCGACTTGCAGGCGATCGCGAACAAGATTGGCGTGCTGTTATTGATGCACTCCGCTCGGTGACTCAAGAACTCTGGCAAACACTCCCATTAAACGAACAAAAAAGATTTCTCCGCCACGTCAAAGCCTATTGGGAACTTCACCGCCACCGGATTGCCCCTGAAATTGCGGAAATGTTGGATGCGGCGATCCAATCTGGTCAACTTGTCCATTATGCAGGTAGGATTCAAACTTGTCAGGAGTTTGAGAATAAAGTTGCCGTGACAATTCGCGAACGAGGGACACAAGCAAATATTGTTTTACAGGTAAATCGAATCGTTAACTGCACGGGATCGAACTGTAACTACCGTAAATTGCAGCATCCATTAATCTCCAGCTTACAAGAACAACGGTTGATTCGTCCTCATGCTTCTTCAGTTGGAATTGATACTGCTTTTAACGGTGCGTTAATTGATGCAGAAGGAAACTCCTCTGAACTTTTATACACAATAGGGACACCACGTAAAGGAAATCTTTGGGAAACCACGGCTGTTCCAGAAATTAGCCTTCAGGCAGCAAATTTGGCACAAGAGTTACTAAAATCCCTTCATCCCAAACCCTATACTGTTGGCGATTGGTTTGCTCCCAATCAATCAAGTGTGTTGCCAAAACCTGTGATGCTTTTCCGTCAACTGTTTGATCAAGAGTCGAGTACGTACACTTACTTGATTGCCGATCCAAAAACGAAAGTAGCCATTCTCGTCGATCCTGTCTTAGAACAAGTTGAACGCGATCTCCAAGTCATTCAAGAACTAGAACTCACTTTACACTCCTGTTTGGAAACCCACATCCACGCCGATCACATCACTGGAGCAGGCAAACTCAAGGATTTAACGAATTGTCTGAGTATCTTGCCTCGCTATGCGGAGACGACATGTGCAGATCGCTTGATTGCTGATGGAAATACTTTGCAGCTGGGCAACATCCAAATTCGAGCGATCGCGACTCCGGGACACACAAACAGTCACATGGCTTACTTAGTAAATGGGACTCACTTGTTAACCGGCGATGCACTGTTTATCCGAGGCTGCGGCCGTACTGACTTCCAAGACGGTGATGCCGGATTGCTGTATGATGCTGTCACTCAGAAGCTCTTCACCTTACCAAATGATACTTTAGTCTATCCTGCTCACGACTACCAAGGACGAACAGTATCTACTATTGGCGAAGAAAAGCGTTGGAATCCCCGCTTTGTCGAACGCAGTCGCAGCCAGTTTATCACTCTGATGAATAACCTGAACCTGCCCTATCCTAAAAAAATGTCGTCAGCGGTACCTGCAAATCAACATGGAGGTATTCTAGTTAATGAGACTATCAAATAAATCGGGAATCAACAATTAACTCAATCGGGCAGGAGTCCCATGCTGAAATGTACTAAATGAGGCGTTGGCACTCGTGCCCGGTTTGAAAAGTCGCGCCCTCTAATACCATTTCACTTTAAAGTTGATACGTTGAGGAAGGGCAAATCGAAGGTTACATTTCAGCATCTTCTTTTGGGAGTAATAATCACCGCAAAAACTCCTTTAGGGAACTCCAAGAAATAAATTATCCAATTTTTAAACTCGACTTCTTCTATTCTCCCTGCTCCCCCCTTGCAGATTGATTATTTTTTTATTTGGAAGTCCCTTAGGCGTTGCCGCAGACTAGACAGCGCAACTACAAACTTTCCGTATGAGTGTTCAACTGAACTTGATAGGACTATAGCTCGGCACAAAAAAATATACCCGATAAAAAAAGTCGGGTATGTTTGACGTGTATTTTGGCTCGTGATAGTATCAATCCACAGTTGATGGAAAACCAGGGAGAAGGAGAGTATGACTCAGGCGATTGAAACCCACAACCAAGCAACCACTGGCAACCTTAAAGCATTGAAATGCAAGGAATGTGGTGCTGAATATGAACTTGAAGCAACTCATGTTTGTGAATTGTGCTTTGGTCCATTAGAGGTTAGCTATGACTATAACGCTATACGTCGCACGGTTTCTCGGGAAACGATACAAGCGGGACCAAATTCAATCTGGCGTTACCGTCCGTTTTTACCTGTGGCAACGGACAATGTTATAGATGTGGGAACTGGCATGACTCCCTTGGTTCGTTCCAATCGCTTGGCACGTCGTCTTGGTTTAAACAAGCTGTATATCAAGAATGATGCCGTTAACATGCCTACCCTCAGCTTCAAGGATAGGGTGGTGTCAGTCGCCCTCTCTCGGGCACGGGAATTAGGCTTTAGCACCGTTTCTTGTGCTAGCACCGGGAACTTGGCAAACTCTACTGCTGCGATCGCCGCTCATGCTGGCTTAGATTGCTGTGTATTTATTCCTGCCGATTTGGAAGCTGGTAAAATTTTAGGTAGCTTGATTTATAGTCCTACCCTCATGGCTGTGAAGGGCAATTACGATCAAGTCAACCGTTTGTGTTGTGAAGTGGCAAATACACAAGGTTGGGGTTTTGTCAATATCAACCTGCGTCCTTACTACTCAGAAGGTTCCAAAACTCTTGGCTTTGAAGTAGCAGAACAACTGGGTTGGGAACTCCCCGATCACATTGTTGCACCTCTAGCATCCGGTTCATTATTTACCAAGATTTATAAAGGCTTCAACGAATTTGTGGAAGTTGGTTTGGTAGAAGGCAAGAACGTTCGCTTCAGTGGCGCACAAGCAGAAGGATGTTCACCCATTTTTGAAGCATATAGAGAAGGACGGGACTTTATCAAGCCAGTGAAGCCGAATACAATTGCGAAATCCATTGCGATCGGCAATCCCGCAGATGGGATATACGCTGTAGAGATAGCCAAGAAAACTGGTGGTGCAATAGAATCAGTCACTGATGCGGAAATCATTGAAGGCATGAAGCTGCTTGCAGAAACCGAAGGTATTTTTACCGAAACAGCAGGTGGCACAACCGTTGCCGTGTTGAAAAAACTGGTAGAAGCTGGCAAAATTAACCCAGATGAAACTACAGTGGTATATATCACCGGAAACGGTTTGAAAACTCAAGAAGCTGTACAAGGTTATATTGGTGAACCTTTAACAATTGAGGCGAAACTCGATAGCTTTGAAAGAGCACTAGAACGTTCCCGGACACTTGATCGCTTAGAATGGCAGCAAGTTCTTGTTTAGTCATTTGTCATTAGTTATTTGTCAATTGTAAAAACTAAAGACTTTTGGACAAATGACTAATATCCATCGCCCCATTGCAAAACGAAACACAATTATGGCAATAAAAGTTTTAGTTCCCACTGCTTTGCAAAAGTTCACAAATAATCAAGCCTTGCTAGAATGCAGCGGCAGCAACATTACCGAACTATTCGACTCTCTAGAAAAAAGCTGTCCTGGTATAAAATCGCGGTTGTGCGATGACGGAGGACAGCCAAGAAGATTTTTGAATTTGTACGTGAATAGCGAGGATATCCGCTTTTTGCATGGAACAGATACACGATTAAACGATGGTGATGAAGTGAGTATTGTCCCGGCTGTAGCTGGTGGTTGATTTAGGGAGAAAGGAGGAAAACAGAATAATAACTGCAAGCCTCCTGTAGAGACGCTCCACTTTGTTGCGTCTCTAAACTTCTGTTCCTCCTAACTCTGCTCTTCCCCACTCTTTCTCTTAAACCCTTTCAACGTGTCATACGTGTAGCCGTATTTTCGGAAATTGAGAGTGGTTGCAGGTGTTACAATATCGTCTGGGGAAAAAGAAGGTATATATGATAGTAAATTTCCCGGACCCCAATTTGCTGGCGTGGACTCACCTCCGTCCCAAGGCCACAATCTGTCGTTGAGGTTTTCTCCGTAATGACCGCCTGAAGCAGGATAGTAATTGCTACCTTCATGTCCCCTCTTCTGCCATTCAGCCCACAGGCGATCAACATTGGAATGGACTAGCCAAAAGACTGGATCATTAATAGAACTGGAAAGGTCAGCCATTGTACCTAAAGCTGAGGGACGACCGACAGTAAAGTCAAACGTAGCGCCACCAATAAAGCTGTGGAAATAGTTATGCAAAAAGACACCCTGCGTTTGTTGACCTGTGCTGTCAACTTTGATAAATCCTTCTAAAGCTGGGCGGAAAGTGTTATAGTCATTGATCGCAAGGACTTGCTCAATGTCTTCTTTGGGAATAGGATAATTATTTGTGGGTGGTACTTCCAGAAAGCGTAAGATTGCGTTACCAAATGTTTCTTGGGTGGTTGACTTGAAATGTAAATCGGGAATCGCAACCCACCCATTATCGACTGTAAAAGGACCGGAGACAACAGGTCCCCCCTGAACACTAATCGTAGGGATATCAGATGGTGGCCCTTGACCGTCGGCACCAGATAAATCAGCGATATTGGCGGGTGGTCCTTGAGCATCAGAACCCGTCATACCGGAGAAATCTGACATGTTGGTGCTTGTTCCTTCACTGCCAGAAGCAGTCGTTGGTCCTGCACTTTGATTGTTATTGAGTGGAATATTCTGGGTGACTCCTTGACCGTTTGGTCCCATAAAGTCATCACTAAAAATAACATCCAATGCTTGAGGATCGGTCCAATCCCAGTAGGGAATTGTCACATCAGGGTTAACTGATTGCAAGGCTTTTTCAAATCGGTAGACCAACTCGCGGTGCCACGGTAGTATAAGAGCACTCTCATGAGCACCATCATGTCCAGCCGCAGGACCTTGGGCACTGTCAAACATTAAACCCATTGCTCCCACATGTACTGCCACAAACTGGTCGTAAATACTGATATTACTACCGTCTGCAATTGTAGTTTTTAGTGTTCGCACGGCCTCAACAAATGCGCTTTTCTCTTCAGGTGTTAGGTCAACAACATTCTTTCTCACCTTTGCCTGATTACCGATAATATTTCTGCTAGCAATCAGGTTACGGTCTGGGACGCGTGTAGAATCAACCTTGTTCAAGGAGTTAATTGTATTGTAGCGATCGCGATTCGCAATGCCTTTGAGTATCTGATTTGATATCTGTTGCTTGTCATGCGGAGCATTAAAAGAAGTTGCTGGAGTGCCAAAAATGACCACAAAGACAGCGACTATACCAGCAATGATTGCCGTTTTGATAGTTTTACGGTTAGCTTTCATACTCTACACTTGACGATATTTTTAAATTCCAAGGTTTTTTTAAGAACTCAACTAAAAGTTCCAGTAGCGTTAGTATATAAATTTACATATTCTCCACAAGCAGTTAATAGAAAATCTTTCGTAAAAACCTTCTATTCTTTCGCAATATTAGGACTTACGCATTGACAAAGAAGCCAAAATAACAGGTATAGTTTTCCAGGCTTCTAGCTAGATTTTTCAATGATATCTTGGCGATGCCTGCGGCGGGCTACGCCTACGCCAGCAATCAAAGGTGATGCCGAAAAGCCTGAAACAACGTATTTACGTTAATACACAAGATGGTTATTTTGTACAGTGCGTAAGTCCTTAATATGACAAAACGTCATACTTCATTGACATATAAGGAAGCAATGATGATTTTCCATCGGCGCTTTATGGAGTCACTTGGAAAGACGAATTTTGAATTAGAAACGAACGGTAGCAGGCTCTCCTATGCCAAAATGAAAGTGACCGATACTTCAAGGTGAGCGATCGCTCTATTAGCTAAAAGGATTGACCTGAGCAATGGCAGAAGAAACCAATCATAATGAAGCGGGAGAGGTAGCTCCCAGCACTGTTGACAAACAAGCACCCAGTGTCGCTGAAGAACACGCTCCCAGTACAGATTCTGACGTAGCGACAGACATTCCAACCGCTAACACGCCAGATCCAAAAGCAGCAAATCCAGAAGTTAACCCAAACGCTGCCAAAGCTACACCCAAGCGAGAAAAGCCAGCAGCAGAGCATAAGCCACCGAAAGCAGCTAAGGAAGCGGCTGCCGAAGATGAGCCAGCAGAGAAGGAAGACACCGGAGGAGATAAGCCAGCTAAGGCAGTAGCAAAAAAAGAAAAAGCTCCATCTGTAGAAGACAAGCCTTTTACGGATTTTGTGCAGCAAGACTACATCCCCGCTTTGCAAAAAGCGATCGCCAAAGAAGGAGTGCAAGATTTAAACATAAATTTTGCCAAGCAAAAGGTACCTATCGCTGGCTATGAAAAAACTGAAGAATGCTGGCAAATTATGGGGAGTTGGCAAAATGGTTTGCGCCAGTTCAACCTATATTTTCCGGAAGAAAATATTCAAGGAAAAAAGGCTTTTTCCTGCAATGAAGGTAAAAAGCCCAGCACTCTGGAGTCATTCTTGATTGATGAGCGTAAAGTCTCACTTGATTTGATGGTGTATGGACTGGTGCAGCGTTTGAACGGTCAGAAATGGTTGGGTAGAAATTAGTTTCACTCGTGAAGTGTTAACTGTTAAGTATTAACAGTTAACGCTCACCATTTTATTTCCTTTGCCTAAAAAATTCGCGACAGTTGAAGAAAAATCAAAACAAAAACAGCTAATGCCACTTCGCAGAATCAAAAATTAAAAAGCTTTGATTTAGGGCTTTTTAATTTTTAATAGTAACTTTACTTTCGCCTTGGTGAACTAGTCAAGCGCGGCAGAAAGAAGCAAACATTTAGAAATGTAGTCATCCTCTTTGAGATATGAACAGTTAGTTCGAGCTTTTGACCACTAACATTTAACCATTGACTGTCAACTGTCTACAGTCTTAATCTTGAGTTTACAAATCATTGAGGATTGCTATAAATGGAAATCTAGTACATATATACATATTTCTCTCCTGTCTTCTAACGCTCATAAATGCTTACTCTAACTAAAGACAAGTTATCTAATTGCAATTTAGAGATTATCATGTTTACAAAACTAGTTAGTGAAGTCAGAAATTTTTGACATAGGCAAACACTCAAAATGAATTCTCTCAAACTGTAAATATATATACAAACGAGCAGGAGCAGGTGCATGACGACGAATACCGTTAATCAAACTCTTATCCTTGGCGGGGGCTTTACAGGACTGTTTACAGCCTTGTACTTAAGTCATCAACACTATCCTCGCTCAGTTATCCTCATTGATCGAGAGGAGCGATTTTCCTTTAAGCCATTACTCTATGAGTATTGTACGGGTGAGATGAGTTCAGAGGAAGTTTGTCCGTCGTATGAGGAATTGCTTAAAAATAGCGGTGTCGTCTTTATTCAAGATTCCGTAGAATCTATTGACATCCAGCAGAAGGAAGTTAAATTAACTTCGGGTAGTTACAAGTACAGTAACTTGGTTTTAGGTTTAGGTAGTATCACGAGCTACATTGGTGTGGAAGGTGCGAAAGAATACAGCTTACCTTTACGGACAGCCACAGAGGTGCAAGCTATTGAGCGACAATTACATGATCGCTTGCAACAAGCTCGTCAAACCAGAGATACAGAAAAACGACACCAACTGCTAACATTCGTAATTGTAGGTGGTGGACCTACGGGTGTTGAAATGACTTGTACTTTAGCCGATCTGCTGCCTCATTGGTATGAGGGGTTAGGCGGCAATCCGCGAGAGATTCGGGTTGTACTGCTTAATCATGGAGAGCAGATTCTTGAAGGAGACGTGAATGTAAATCTGCGTGGGACTGCCTTGCAAGCAATGCTTAAACGTGCTGCGCCAGTAGAGTTACTTTTAGGAGCGAAGGTGAGTGCCGTTCGTGCTGATGCAGTTGAGTATACCCGCCATGAGAAGTCGGAAGTACTACCAGCTTGTACGGTAATTTGGACGGCAGGTACGACAATGAATCCGTTGATTAAAGACTTACCAGTGCCAAAAGAACACCGCGATCGCCATGGGCGTCTGCAAGTGACACCCACATTACAATTACTCGACTATCCCGAAGTCTTTGCTGCTGGTGATTGTGCAGTGCAACAAGGTGGTGAATCCTTACCAGCAACAGCCCAAGTTGCATATCAACAAGCCGCAGCGATCGCTCACAATCTTAAATCTCTAGTTTCGGGTCATCCGCTCAAGCCATCTAAAGTTAATCTTCGTGGTACTCTGATGAAGTTAGGGATAGAAGAGAGTGTTGCTAACATCTTTGACCGTTACCAAATTAAGGGCAGAAACGGTCACTTAATCCGTCAAGCAACTTACTTAGAAATGTTACCGAGTTTACCTCATGACTTCAAAGTTACTAAGGAATGGCTCAAGGATGAGGTTTTTGAGCGCTACTTAAATTCTGAGGAAGGCAAGGAAACGGTACGAACAACTGTAGAAGTGGTTGGTGGAGTCGTCATAGGCGCTCTTATTGCTAGGAAATTACTTCAAAATAAAGGTAATAGCAATTAGCCATTAGCTAATGAAGCGGATTTCAAAAAGAGTGAAGTACATCCGTAGATAATAGCGTTCGCGATGACGAACGCTATTGCCGCTACATTTTTCACTCTTACTTAAACGGACAACCGTCCTCGTGAAGTCTGCCGGGGGAAGCTTACAAGAGCGCGCGAGCTTCACCTCCGCTTCGGGGGTTGATCTGTTGTGTTGTTGATATAATCATACCTGCGTATACTGAAGGCTTTGACAAACTTTATCATAGAAGATAGACCCAATGAAGTTTGAAGAATTAGACGCGAAACCAAGAGATTAGAAGAGCGCAGCTTTATAAAGAATCGGTATAACTCTTAACTATTAACAGTCCATAAAGGGGAGCGCATATGCCAATCGGATGTTCGGAAGACGAGGTCTCAATGCTAAAGTTGTGTTGACTCACGCCAACGATCTCATCATTATAAATAGCTAGGAGTAGCGTTTGATGGCTAAACTTCCAACAGAACGGTTCGGCAGAAAGTTCATCAACTGGTTGCTTGAAGAAAACCGCAACGAGAATGAAAGACACAGCAATAATCCTTGGTGGCAAGTCATGTGCCTCACTGGTGTAGATTATTTCTCAACACTTGGG
Organism: Rhizonema sp. PD38; assembly: GCA_029379285.1. Classification (GTDB taxonomy): domain Bacteria; phylum Cyanobacteriota; class Cyanobacteriia; order Cyanobacteriales; family Nostocaceae; genus Rhizonema. Next base: position 637 of record JAQYWP010000218.1, on the reverse strand, counting down.
TATCAACCCGGTATTGCTGCACTAGCAGCAGGGGCTGTTTCTCCCCTTGCAACCCTCATTCTAGTTCTGCTAACACTTTTTGGAGCATTACCCATCTATCGGCGCGTTGCTGCCAGAAGTCCTAAAGGCGAAGGATCTATTGCCATGCTCGAACACTTGCTCCCCTGGTGGCAAGGAAAAATATTCGTGCTCTGCCTACTCGGTTTTGTGGCAACCGATTTCATCATCACCATTACCCTCTCAGCTGCTGATGCTACTGCCCATATTATCGAAAATCCGTTTGTGCCAAGTTTGCTTCACAACCAGCAGATCAGTATTACCCTATTGCTAGTGGTATTGCTAGCCGCCGTTTTCCTCAAAGGTTTCCGAGAAGCTATCGGTATTGCAGTTTTTCTGGTTGCAATCTATCTACTTTTGAATTTCATTGTGATTGGTGTCGGTTCGTATCATATCTTGACTCAACCATCGGCGATCGCAAACTGGCAGAAGGCTCTTTTCGCCAACAATCAAAATCCTTTGAGTTTATTGGGCATAGCTCTGTTAGTGTTCCCAAAACTAGCTTTAGGATTGTCCGGTTTTGAGACTGGCGTGACTGTGATGCCTCTTGTGCGGGGTAGCAATGACGACACTCCTGAAC
>JAQYWP010001209.1 GCA_029379285.1 Rhizonema sp. PD38 | reverse complement strand
TTACTAATTAGTATCAGTTCAATTAATTAAATTCAATTTACTATTACCATTTAAATTTAGTAGAAAAACTCAACTTCCATGACTCATTCAGTCGCTTTGCTGATTAATACGCTGGTTACTTTGATAACCATTTATATGTATATGCTTGTTATTCGGGTTCTTCTAGGCTGGTTCCCAAACATCAATTGGTTAGCTCCACCATTTTCGATTTTAAGTCAGTTGACAGACCCCTTTCTAAAAGTATTCCGTTCAATTATTCCGCCTCTGGGTGGTCGTCTTGACATTTCCCCAATTTTAGCGATCCTGCTACTGCAACTGTTAAGAGGGTTGCTTAGTCGCATTGTAATGTAAGAATAATTTAAAAGAGTAAATGCAGTTAGGTTAACTGCACATCAATTGAATTGTTGATTTATTTAGCACAATTGATTGCATAAAAGTTATGGCGCTCATAGTTCAGAAATACGGTGGTACCTCTGTCGGTTCAGCAGAGCGTATTCAAGCTGTGGCACAGCGCGTCTATAAGACTGTTAAAGCAGGGAACTCGCTGGTAGTCGTCGTTTCCGCGATGGGTAAAACCACTGATGGACTCGTCGAACTAGCGTACCTCATCACTCAAAATCCTAATTCTCGAGAAGTGGATATGCTGCTTTCACCTGGTGAGCAAGTATTCATTGTCTTAGTCAGTATGGTACTGCAAGAGTTGGGACAACCAGGCGTTGCGGCTAAAATGTTTGAGGCATTAGCACTGCACGAAATTAATATTCCAATGATTGTCACCTCAGAAATCAAAATTAGCTGTGTGGTCGCACAAGCAGAAGGTGTTAAGGCAATACATGCTATCCACGCTACCTTTGGGCTTACGAGTAGTAAGAAAATTCAGATCCCAGCGTAGATATTTCTGCTAGAACTAAGAAATTATTCGTCAGAGATTTTTCTAATTCATGTTGCAAGGATTTTTTCAAATTGCTCTCACTCTACTCCTTGTAGTAGTGTTAAGTCCTATTTTTGGCAATTATTTAGCTAACGTCTTTCTTTTAAGAAAAACATTCTTAGATTCGGTGATAACGCCCTTAGAGCAGGTAATTTATCTACTTAGCGGCACTGAACCAGAAAAGAATATGACGGGTTGGCAATATGCAATAGCAGTGCTAATCAGCAATTTAGCAATGGCGATTTTAGTCTTTCTCCTACTAATGTTTCAAGCCAGTTTGCCTCTGAATCCAACAGGTTTAGGGATGCCGAGTTGGGATACAGTTTTGCACACAACCATCTCATTTTTGGTGGCTGCCGACCTCCAACACTACTCGGGCGAAACAACCATGTCCTATTTATCTCAGATAGCGGCTTTGGGCTTTTTGTTTTTTGTTGCTCCCGCAACTGGCCCTGCGGTGGGCATTGCCTTTATTCGAGGTTTGACCGGCAGACCATTGGGAAATTTTTTCGTTGATATAACTCGTTTTATCACACGGGTTCTACTACCAATATCTATTGTGGGTACGGTGTTGTTGCTGATCTTGGGTGTACCTGAAACGCTAGCAGGTCCGGTAACATTGAAAACGTTGGAAGGGGCAACTCAAACCATTGCTACTGGACCAGTGGCGCATTTTGAGATGATCAAGATACTCGGAGGAAATGGAGGCGGTTTTTTTGGCGCTAGTTCTGCCCACCCTTATGAAAATCCTAATGCTGCTTCCAATTTATTAGAAGTCGTCGGTCAACTTTGCATTCCCTCGGCTTTGATATACACTTATGGAGTGTTCATCGGTAACAAAAAGCAAACTTGGTTGCTTTACTCGATGGTATTTGCCATCTTTGTTGTTCTGCTTGGGGTGAGTGCGGTGAGTGAGTACCAAGGTAATCCCCTTGTCAATTCCTTTTTGGGACTTCAGCAGCCAAATTTAGAAGGAAAAGAAGTCAGACTGGGATGGGCGCAAACGGTACTGTTTGCAATGGCTACCACAGGCACCATGACTGGATCGTCTAACGGAGCGTTCGATTCCCTCATGCCAGAAAGTGATTTTTCCGCCCTCATGAACATGTTTATTCAAGCTATCTTTGGCGCGGAAGGAACCGGAACTGCTCACTTATTGATCTACGTAATTCTGACGGTATTTCTCAGTGGCTTAATGGTCGGGCGTACCCCTGAATTTTTGGGACGTAAGATTGAGAAGAGGGAAATCACCCTAACAAGCATCATTATACTCATCCACCCGGTGTTAATTTTTATTCCTGCTGCTATCACCTTTATAAGTCCCAATACTTTATCAGGCATTAGCAATCCAGGCTTTCACGGTTTAACCCAAGTGGTCTACGAGTATACCTCAGCTGCTGCTGGCAATGGTTCTGGGATGGCTGGCTTAGGAAATAGTCAACCTGCACCCACTGCCTTATGGTGGAATTTGACTACTACACTCACCCTATTTTTGGGACGATATCTCCCAATCATTGCCCTGCTGCTTTTAGCCGAAAATATGTCCCACAAAAAATCTGTACCTAAGAGCAGTGTAACATTGAAAACGGATACTCGCCTATTTATGGGGATGACAACCGCGATCATTGTCATCCTGGGAGTACTGACGTTTTTTCCGGTTCTAGCATTAGGACCGATAGCCGAAGCATTTCAACTGCCAACTGGACGGTAGGCATCGTGAGAAGACAGGGAGACACGGGGACGCAGAGAAGTTGTACCCACCAGAATTAATGAACATGAACCACTAGTGGTATATGTCATTAATTTTGATGGGTTGGATAAACCTTCTTAAGCCTAATTCTAGCGTC
>JAQYWP010000217.1 GCA_029379285.1 Rhizonema sp. PD38 | reverse complement strand
GTCTTATGACAGTATTGATAAATACATTTTTAAGTAACGGAAGTCGATAGTTAGAGTTGAGTTGACAAGGTTAAGATTGACCAACAGGCTCTCTCGAAATAAAAGAGCGATTAATTTAGAAACCATATTTATGTATATGAATAGCTTAATACCTCTAGTAGTTGCTGAATCTGGTAGCTCGTACAATTTTGAAATACCGGGGACAAGCGGAAATCAGTGGATTGAAGTCCTCGTAGATTGTCCAGGAAACACAGATCTGTATGTGTATCGATTGCCTGGGCAGTTAGAACTAAAACCAGGTGATATTTTAACTGTGCCATTTGGGGCTCAAATGTTAGGAGGAATAGCTATTCGTTTATTGACACAACCCCCGGTAGATATACCTCTCGAGAAAATTCGAGACGTACAAGATGTCGTTAGTGAAGAATTTTTCCCAACGACTTACTGGGAACTGTTGAATAAAGTCGCAGCATACTACTATACACCTTTAATTCAAGTTATACGTGTCGCTTTGCCACCAGGTTTATTAGGAAGATCACAGCTTCGAATTCGGCTGATAAAGGGAGAAGGGGGAGAAGGAGAAAATCAAAAGGAGATCAAGAGACAAAAAAGGCAAATTGGCAGAAATTTTTCCCAATTGCCTACTCTCATGCCTTTCCTAAGCCCTGTAGCTCGGGAGATTATAGAACTATTAAGCGCACAAGCAGATGGAGACTATAGCTTTAGCTACCTGCAAAAACAAGTAAAAGCTGCTTACCGGGGAGTTAGAGAGTTGCAGCAACGTGGTTTGGTAGAAAGTTACTTAGAAGCTCCACGACAGACTAAACCAAAGCAACAAAAAGCAGCAATCCTCGTAGGCAGTACTTTAGATCCCGACTTAACACCTCGTCAGCAAGAGATTTTAGAAATCCTGCGACAGCGGGGTGGTGAGTTATGGCAAAGTGAATTGTTACAAATTTGTCATGCAAGTACCTCCGTTCTCAAGACGTTAGAGAAAAAAGGTTACATAGTCATTGAGGAACGAGAAGTATTGCGAACAGCTTCTGGTGTGCAATCTGAGGAGATGAAGGCAGAACAAGCAAAATCCCTGACTCCCTTTCAGTCACAAGCCCTGGAGAGCATTACTCAACTTGATGGATATGCTACAGTATTGTTACATGGGGTAACAGGTTCGGGAAAAACAGAAGTTTATTTGCAAGCGATCGCACCTCTACTCGCCCAGGGGAAGTCAGCCCTCGTTTTAGTGCCGGAAATTGGACTCACACCCCAACTGACAGATCGTTTTCACTCGCGTTTTGGCAATAAAGTCAGCGTTTACCACAGTGCCCTCTCAGATGGCGAACGTTACGATACTTGGCGACAAATGCTGATAGGAGAACCCCAAGTTGTGATTGGTACGCGGAGTGCCGTTTTCTCACCCTTGCCAAACTTGGGATTAATTATATTAGATGAAGAACACGATAGCAGCTTTAAACAGGATTCACCCATCCCTACATATAACGCCCGTACTGTCGCTCAATGGCGTGCAGAATTAGAAAATTGCCCCTTGATTTTAGGTTCGGCAACTCCCTCCCTAGAAAGTTGGGTGAGTGTTAGCCTTACTGAGAGACAAGACAAAAGTGACGCTCCCTTGTTCCACTACCTGTCACTTCCCGAACGTGTCAACTCCCGTCCTTTACCACCTATAGAAGTGGTAGATATGCGGCTTGAATTGCAGCAGGGAAATAAGTCAATTTTCAGCCGATCCCTTGAATCCGCTTTGCAGGAGTTACAACAAAAACGTCAACAAGGAATTTTATTTATCCATCGGCGGGGACATAGTACTTTTGTCTCGTGCCGGAGTTGTGGATATGTGATCGAGTGTCCTCACTGTGACGTTTCATTGTCATATCACCAGAGCGAGGAAGGTGCGCCACAATTGTTGCGATGTCATTACTGTAACTTTGTGCGATCGCATCCAAAAAACTGTCCTGAATGCAGTTCTCCCTATCTTAAAAATTTTGGAAGTGGAACTCAACGAGTGGCACAGGAGTTAGCAAAGCAATTTCCCGAACTGCGCTTCATCCGCTTTGACAGCGATACGACTCGCACAAAAGGGGCACACCGCACGCTATTAACTCAATTTGCTAACGGTGAAGCAGATTTGTTAGTCGGCACGCAAATGCTCACTAAGGGATTAGATTTGTCTCAAGTGACACTTGTCGGTGTTGTTTCAGCTGATGGGTTATTGCATCTGTCTGACTATCGTGCCAGTGAACGGGCATTTCAAACCTTGACACAGGTGGCAGGACGTGCAGGTAGAGGAGACGATCCAGGAAGGGTGATTATTCAAACTTATACTCCAGAGCATCCTGTCATCGAGGCAGTAAAACATCACGATTACCAGTCTTTCACTCAAGCCGAATTAGAACAAAGGCAGGATCTGAATTATCCTCCCTACGGACGATTGATTTTATTACGGTTGAGTAGCCTATCTTCCATAAGCGTGGAGAATGTGGCCCAGAGTATAGCAACAGCTTTATCTGCACATGCAGGGTTAGAAATATTGGGACCAGCACCAGCAAGTATTTTACGGGTTGCTAATCGTTATCGCTGGCAGATCCTGCTAAAGTTTCCTCCTGAGACATTACCACAGTTGCCGAATTGGGAGGAAGTTAGAGCGCTTTGTCCCCAATCTGTCAGTTTGACTATTGATGTTGACCCAATAAATATGATGTGATGATATTCGGTAAAAGATAGCTGTTACTCTCAAAGTTACAGCTGTTTCTCATGAAGTCCGCACTCGTCTGGTTTGATTCGCTCCCCGTCTCGCTAGTCAAAACAATTACTGAGATTTATAATTATGTAAGTATAAAAATTAGTTTATGTCATCGTTAGTGATGCTTACTCCCGTTCTTAAGTGTAAGCTTCCCGATGCAATTTCTTCTCAAACTCTCCCTAAATACTAGTATAAAGGGCACCCTAAGGAGTAAATATACTGAGAAGTTCTTCATAAAGATAATATCTAAATTTTTTATAATTCATGTTACAAGGATTTTTTCAAATTGCTCTAACGCTACTTATTGTTGTAGCGCTGACTCCTATCTTAGGAGACTATTTAGCGCGTGTTTTTATGGGAAACAAAACAATTCTCGACCCTGTGATGATGCCTGTAGAAAGGTTTATCTACTTTCTTGGTGGTATTGATACACAAAAAGACATGACGGGTCAGCAGTATGCGTCTGCATTACTTATCAGTAATTCGGTAATGGCGATTCTGGTCTTTTTGCTGCTGATATTTCCAGCAAAATTACCGCTAAATCCAACGCATTTGAAAACGCCTTCATGGGATACAGCGTTGCATACAACTATTTCATTCGTCGTCAACGGTGATTTACAACACTACTCAGGCGAGACAACCATGTCATATTTAGCCCAAGTAGCTGCAATGGGTTTCTTAATGTTTGTTGCTCCCGCAACCGGAGCTGGAGTAGGGATTGCCTTTATTCGAGGTTTGACAGGCAGACCATTGGGAAATTTTTACGTTGATTTAACTCGTTTTATCACACGAGTTTTATTACCAATATCATTTGTGGGGGCAGTGTTATTGCTGATGACTGGTGTACCGGAAACTTTCTCACCCCCAGCGACAGTGACAACCTTGGAAGGGGCAACTCAAACAATAGCTCGTGGTCCAGTCGCTCATTTTGAGAGCATTAAGATGTTAGGGGAAAATGGAGGTGGTTTTTTTGGTGTTAACTCTGCCCATCCCTATGAAAATCCTAATGGTGCATCTAATCTGTTAGAAATAGTGGCTCAGCTTTGCATTCCCACAGCTTTTATTTATACATACGGTGTATTTATAGGTAACAAGAAGCAAACCTGGTTGCTTTTTTGGATGGTTTTTGCCATTTTTGTTGTTCTAATTACGATGAGTGCAGTGGTTGAGTACCAAGGTAATCCCTTAGTTAATTATCGACTGGGAGGACAGCAACCGAATTTAGAAGGTAAAGAAGTTAGATTGGGTTGGGCCCAAACGGCTTTATTTGCAGTTACTACCACCGGAACTATGACTGGCGCAGCCAACGGCGCGTTTGATTCCCTAATGCCTACAACTAACTTTTGTACCCTTCTGAATATGTTTCTTCAAGTGATTTGGGGATCGTTGGGTATAGGTACGGCTCACTTGTTTATCTACCTGCTGTTAGCTGTGTTTTTGAGTAGCTTGATGGTTGGACGATCGCCGGAGTTTTTAGGACGAAAGATTGAAAGATGGGAAATTACCTTAATCGGCTTGGTTTTACTCATCCATCCCCTATTGATTTTATTTCCTACCAGCATCACCCTTACTTTTCCTACCTTAGCAGGAGTTAACAATCCGGGCTTTCACGGGTTAATTCAGGTAGTCTATGAGTATGCCTCAGCTGCTTCTGGCAATGGTTCTCGGATGGTCGGATTAGGAAATAGTCAACCAGCATCTACTGCGCTATGGTGGAATTTGAGTACAAGCCTTACCCTCTGGGCGGGACGATTTATTCCCATCATTACCCTGCTGCTTCTAGCCGATAGTATGTACCATAAAAAACCTACACCCATGAGTTCCATGACATTGCAGACAGATACTCATTTATTTATAGGAGTGACTGCTGCCACCATTCTCATTCTGGAGATACTGACATTTCTCCCTGTTTTGACTTTGGGACCCCTAGCTGAAGCATTTCAACTAGGAATCGGACATTAGACAGGCAAGAGCGATATAGCAGTTCTATTTAACTTGTGAAAAACTCCTTTAACTGACTTGGAAAGTTTAACAGTTAATGGTCAACTGTCAAAACATACTCAGTTTTTAATAAGAATGCTAATAAAGGATAGCTGATAGAGGTTTTCAATATGTATAATTCAGAGTTTTTCCTACCATATGTCTTAATGGAAAATAATTCGCATCAGATACAGGTTCTTAAAATAGAAGAGGTTCGGACAACGGGCAATACTGCGAAACCACAAATCAATCTTATACCCTATGCACCACTGTTATTCGCATCAATTTGCTTAATAATTAGTTGGAGAGTTGCCGTTTTTATTTCAGGGTTAAGTGTTCGCAAGTCTCCGCAAAATGGTAAATTACCAATAAACCGCTTTCAAGAAATTCCCTGTTGTAACTGTCAATTTTTTCAAGATAACCATTATCTTAATTGTGCAGTACAACCATCTATTGTTTTAACTAAACAAGCGCTCAATTGCTCTGACTACTTGCCTAACAGTAGTGTAAACGAACCAAACTCTACCGATGATCATCACCGCTAATGCCTACATTCCCTTTCCACGTCCGCTTGTCTACGCAACCTATCGAGACAAGTTGACAGAACTTGTGTCTTACTTACCAGATATACGCGGGATTGATATCAAGTCACGCCGTGAGGAAGGCGGACTGCTCCACTTTGTCAACGAGTGGCATGGAGGTGGAGAAATTCCTCTGGTAGCGCGTGCCGTACTCAGCGAGGCTATGCTTTCTTGGACTGATATTGCCACTTGGAACGAATCAGAGTTTACCACAGTGTGGCGCATCAATACACACGCATTTACTGAAGCAGTTCACTGCACTGGCAAGAACAGCTTCCTTGAAGTGGAAAAGGGTACGCTGATTGAAAATCGAGGTGTCCTCACTATCGATCCCAAGCAAATTAAAGGTGTGCCTCAATTCCTTGCAGGTACTGTCAGTCAAACAGTTGAAGATTATTTAAGTAAGAAAATTGAACCAAATCTTCATCAAGTGGCTGAGGGAGTTCGTCTTTATTTAGAGCAGAACCAGAAAAAGAAAAATTCTGGCGTTTAGTATAGCAAATTAAGGAGGGAATTTTTAAGTATTTAATATAATACGCAATTTTATAAATCGCGGTGTTGGCTCAATGGTACTAAGTGGCACATAGAAAATCCCCAATCTCATCATGATTGACTCCTCAAATTCCTCTTCATCTCGATCCTCTCGTTCTCTTAAGAGCGATCGCCGTCAGGCACGCAAACGCTCGAAGATCAGCATGAAAGGAGTCTACCAGAGAGCTATCAAAGATGCCTTCTTCAAGCTGAATCCCAAGTATGCAATTAAAAACCCGGTGATGTTTTTAGTTTGGATCAGTGCCATCATCACTTTACTGTTAACAATCGATCCCAACCTATTTGGTTCAGTTGCAGGTAAAAACCCACGATTGTTCAATGGATTAGTTGGAGGGATTTTGTTCTTCACTGTCTGGAGTGCTAACTTTGCTGAAGCCATAGCTGAAGGGCGGGGAAAGGCACAAACCGATGCTTTACGAGCAACACAGTCAGAAATAATTGCTAAAAAATTATCCCAAGATGGCTTAGTGACTGAAGTTCCTTCCACAAGCTTGGAGCGTGGCAGTATCGTATACGTAGTTGCTGGTGATATCATCCCTGCTGATGGGGAAGTGATTATGGGTGTTGCATCGGTTGATGAATCGGCAATTACCGGGGAATCAGCACCAGTACTGAAGGAAACAGGCTCGGATGTAGTTAGTTCTGTCACAGGTGGGACTCGCATTATCTCGGATGAACTTATCATCCGCATTACAGTAGATCCAGGCAAAGGATTTCTTGACAGAATGATTGCCTTAGTGGAGGGAGCAGAACGTGCAAAAACGCCAAATGAAATTGCTCTAACAGTTTTACTAGCAGTTCTGAGTTTATTATTTCTATTTGTCGTCGTGACTCTGCCTGCGATCGCTAACTACGTCAAAATTTCAGTCAATGTCACCGTATTGATTGCTATGTTTGTAGCCTTAATTCCCACTACAATTGGGGGATTACTGAGTGCGATCGGAATCGCTGGTATGGATCGAGTTGCCCAATTTAACGTCATTGCGACTTCCGGTAGGGCAGTAGAAGCGTGTAGTGATGTCAACATTCTCGTTCTTGACAAAACCGGTACAATTACTTTAGGCAACCGTTTGGCAGAAGAATTTATTCCTATCAACGGTCATTCAGTCGAGGAACTTGCCCATGTAGCTTTGGCTGCAAGCGTGTTTGATGATACCTCTGAAGGCAAATCGATTGTCCGACTCGCAGAAGGGTTAGATGCCAAAATTGATTTCGAGCGCGACAAAGCTGAAGCAGTTGATTTCTCAGCAACCACCCGCATGAGTGGCACAAATTTCCCATATGGAAGTTTTGCACGTAAGGGCGCAGTGTCAGCAATTAAGGGATTTGTGGGTTCCGAAGAAGGAAATGAGACACTAGAGCTTGATTCAGTATATGAACAAGTTTCAAAACTTGGAGGTACACCTCTAGCAGTTGCCCTTGATCGTGAAATCTACGGTGTTATTTACCTCAAAGACATTGTCAAACCTGGTATTAGGGAACGCTTCGACCAGTTACGAAGAATGGGTGTGCAGACTACAATGCTGAGTGGTGATAACCGGATTACCTCTAGTGTCATTGCCGATGAAGCTGGCGTAGATAATTTTATTGCCGAAGCAACTCCGGAAGACAAAATTTCTGCCATTCAAAAAGAACAAAAAGAAGGCAAAATGGTGGCAATGACAGGGGATGGGAGTAACGATGCGCCAGCGCTTGCCCAAGCCAATATAGGGGTAGCAATGAATACAGGTACCAAAGCTGCAAAAGAAGCTGCTAATATAGTCGATTTGGACTCCGACCCGACAAAACTAATTGATATTATTAGTATTGGTAAACAATTGCTGATCACTCGAGGTGCGTTGACTACATTTTCGATAGCTAATGATATTGCCAAGTATGTAGCCATTCTTCCAGTGTTATTTGCCTCAGCTAAGTTGCAAAGTTTAAATATTATGAGGTTAAACAGCACTAATTCCGCAGTGCTGGCAACTTTAATTTACAATGCTTTGATCATTCCTGCTTTGATCCCTTTAGCATTAACAGGAGTCAAGTATACACCTATGACCCCGAATCAGGTGCTGCAAAAAAATATTTTGATTTTTGGCTTGGGAGGCGTGGTTGCGCCGTTTATTGCGATTAAATTGATTGATTTAGTGATTACATCTGTTGGTTTGGTGTGAGTCGTGAAGTCACCGAGACAGTGCTGAGTGCGCTGATAAAAAGTAAAATTACTACCCAACAGGAGTGTAAGATTACTTATTTTCTTTCTCTGCTTCCTTGGCAACGGACACGTTGCTCAACGGGGGGAACCCCCGCACGCAAGTGTCCTCGTCTTGGCGGTTTTTAATCCGTATTCTTCTGGCGGTTCGGGAGTAATTGTACGAGCGTACACTTAGATATGGAAGAAAAATAGGATCTACGCAGTTGCCTAAAGGCTTAATTTATTAAACCGCCAAGACGCCAAGAGCGCCAAGAATGAGAAGAGTTTGCGTAAGTCTTAAAAAAAAGATTTCTTCCCTTGCAGAGTGCAACAAGAAATGATGCGTCCTGACGTAAAGTCTGCCGGGGGATCTTCCCAAGAGCGAGCTTTACTTCAATCCGCCCGTTTCGCGCTTGGGATTACGAGCGCACTCCTGAAGACTTCTGAATCCTGACGAATTAAAAATTAAAAATTCGTTTTGGAAAGTTAAGCTATATAGAAGTTGCGTGTCCTGTTTCCTACGAGTGCGCTCCTTCCTTATAACTAACAAAATTTATGTCTATTTTTAGAGAAGCTGTCAAAGCAATTCGCATAACTTTAGTTTTGTGGGTGCTAACTGCAATTATTTATCCTTCATTAATTCTTATAGTCGGTCAAGTTTTTTTTCCATTTCAGGCTAACGGCAGCATAATGCCAAATATCAAGGGAGAACTCATTGGCTCAGCTTTGATTGGTCAACAGTTTAAATCTGAGCGGTATTTTTCTGGTCGTCCAAGTGCAATTAAATATAGCCAAGGGAAAGAAGCTAAGCTAACGGGTAAATCTGGAGCAACTAATCTCGCTCCTAGCAATCCAGCCTTATTGAAACGAATTTTAGAAAAGGCCAATAATCTTAAAGATGATAATATTCAACCAATTTCAGATCTCATTTACACTTCTGGATCTGGTTTAGATCCACATATTTCAATAAAAGCAGCACGAGAGCAGTTAGAGAAAGTTGCTCGTGCCCGTGGAGTTAGACCAGAAGAAATAGTTTTCTTAATTAATAAATATACAGAAGGAAGATTTTTAGGGATTTTTGGAGAACCTGGAGTTAATGTTTTGAAATTGAATTATGCTCTGGATCTTGATGAACTGAATCGTCAGCAAAATAAATCGTGAAACTCGCACCTGAGTATAGAATAAAATGGTTATGATATCAAATACCAATTATTAACATTATGACTTCTATTTCATATTATGAAAGTACATCACGGCGGGGGAAACACAAAATTTTTATTGGTATGGCTCCTGGAGTAGGGAAAACCTATCGAATGCTAGAGGACGCTCAAGCACTCAAACAACAAGGAATAGATGTCATTATTGGGCTTTTGGAAACCCATGGACGTAAAGAAACGAAGCAAAAGGCAGAGGGGTTAGAGATTGTACCTCGTTTGTCAATTTCTAGTAGTGGGTTGATGTTAACAGAAATGGATACGGATAAGATTCTAGCCCGCTTACCGCAATTGGTATTGATTGATGAACTAGCACATACGAATGTCCCGAATTCGCCACGAGAAAAACGCTATCAAGATGTAGAACTCATTTTGGCAGCAGGCATAGATGTCTACTCAACTATGAATATTCAGCATTTGGAGAGTCTTAATGACTTAGTTGCACGGATTACTAGTGTCGTCGTGCGAGAACGTGTTCCTGATCGCATCCTTGATGAAGCAGATGAAGTAGTCGTCATAGATGTGACTCCAGAAACACTACAAGAAAGGTTGCAAGAAGGCAAAGTCTATGCACCTGAAAAAATTCAACAAGCCCTTGATAACTTTTTTCAACGACGCAATCTGATTGCTTTGCGAGAATTAGCATTACGGGAAGTTGCGGACAACATTGAGGATAATGCCGTTGCTTCTTCTTTTCAAAATCAGTTTTGTAATATTCACGAACGGGTTTTAGTGTGCGTATCTACTTATCCTAACTCAGTGCAACTATTACGCCGAGGCGCGAGAATTGCTGGTTATATGAATGCCCCTCTTTTTGCTGTGTTTATTGCGAAGCCAGATGACTTCCTCACTAAGGAAGAAAGTCTGCACATCGAAACTTCTGAGAAACTGTGCCAAGAATTTGGAGGTACATTTATTCGCGCCACCAGTCATAATGTTGCCGAGTCAATTGCGGAAATTGCTGAAAAATACCGCGTCACTCAAATCGTTATTGGTGCCAGTCGGCGATCGCGCTGGCAAGTATTCTGGAAAGGATCTTTAACTCATCAGTTACTAAGATTACTCAAAAACGTCGATTTGCACATCATTTCTGATTATAATAAAAACGGTACACGCGATTCTGAAACTAAAATAAAAACCTCATCAAGAAAATGACGTAGATTAATTTTATGCATTTTCAAAGGAAAAATATTCTTCGAGATGCATTGTGTCCTGCAAAAAAAATATGTTATAATTATAAATTTATTAAATAAGTATTATTA
>JAQYWP010001208.1 GCA_029379285.1 Rhizonema sp. PD38 | reverse complement strand
TTGGATTCGGGATGCAGCTTTCACAGTTTATGCGCTGCTGCGGCTCGGTTTTACCGAAGAGGCGTGCAAATTCATGGGTTGGATAGATTGCCGTTGTCACGATCGAAATCCCGACGGTTCTCTGCAAATCATGTACGGGATTGATGGACGCAAAGATTTGAAGGAGGAAATTTTAGACCATCTGGAAGGTTATGAAGGTTCTAGTCCAGTCCGAATCGGCAATGCGGCTTATCAGCAATTGCAACTAGACATTTATGGCGAGTTGATGGACTCGGTGTATCTTTACAACAAGTATGTAGCGCCAATCTGGTATGAATTGTGGACTGAACTGCGAGATCTCGTCAACTGGGTTTGTGACAACTGGCAAAAGCAAGATCAAGGTGTGTGGGAAATCCGTGGTAAAGAGCAAAGTTTTGTTTACTCAAAACTTATGTGCTGGGTAGCGGTGGATCGAGGCTTGCGTTTGGCTGACAAGCGTTCCTTTCCAGCAGAGAGGCAACGATGGGTTCTGGTTCGCGACCAAATTTATGAGGAGATCATGTCTCAGGGATGGAATCCCTCACGTCATGCTTTTATGCAATATTACGGCAGTACCTCCCTTGATGCCGCTAACCTACTTATGCCTCTAGTATTCTTTGTTTCTCCTATAGATCCCCGAATACTGAGTACTATTGATGCCATCAATCAATCCCCTGAGCAAGGAGGGCTAGTTTACAATAGTTTGGTGTATCGATACAATGTAGAAGATTCACCTGATGGTTTGACAGGAAATGAGGGCACTTTTAATCTCTGCACGTTTTGGCTCGTTGAAGCACTAGCCCGTGCTGGAACAGTAGATAGCTCCCGACTTGATCAAGCCCGACTCCTTTTTGAAGATATGCTGGGACATGCGAACCATCTGGGGCTTTTCGCCGAGGAAACTGATCCAAGTGGTAAGGCGTTGGGGAATTTTCCTCTAGCTTTGACGCACTTAGCGTTGATTAGTGCTGCATATAACCTAGATAAAACCCTTGACGGTAAAGGTTGAAAGATAGGTAATATGTAATAGGGAATCGATAATTTTCTGATCGATCACCTATTACCCATTCCCTCTTCCTGCGTTCAATTAGAGTTTCTCGCAAAAGAATTTTGCACTTTTACCATTGGGGAAAATTTCGGAGAATTCAAGCGACAGTGGCTGCTATGCACATCCAATTTGATTAACTCGTTCCAAGTTTCCGATCCTATCACGCCATCGGCAACGATTTTGCAAGACTTCTGAAAGTTTTGAACTGCCACAGTTGTTTTCGCGCCAAAGACACCATCAACTGCACCACGGTAATAGCCAACATCCATTAGTGCTTCCTGAACAGCTTTCACAACTGAACTAGCAGTTCCAAGACGCAGCCGTGGTAGACTTGCAGGACCATCACACAAAAAAGCCCAAGTTTTTGGTCCGACAACACCATCCACTGGCAAGAAGGCAAGGCACTGTAAGTATTTAACAGCCATCAGGGTGTTGGGATCGAAGTGGCCAGTTTCAGAAATATTCTTAGGAGAGGACAAGGCACTATCAAATTGTGCAAGCCTCTGATTGAGAACTCTTTGCATTTGCCTAACAACTTGATGACCAGAACCAAACTCCAACGTCGGTCTATTTATAATACATGGAATAACAGTATTCATAATTTCGATACCTTTTCGATATGTTTATACTGACAAAAAAAATACTAAGGAAGTTTCTGTAATTCCACAATTACAACTATTGACATAGAAAACCCCATCATTCATTGCTGATCGCCCAGAGTGCTGAAGCGCTGTTAACGCTGATGGGAGAAATTCACCGAGTTATTATACGCATCATCATTTTTTCTGGTTCAGGCAAATTTTTGAAACCGTAACGACGGTAAAGACCGTGTGCGTCTTTTGTTGCTAACAACCATTTTGAGACATCTTGAAGCTCTGGATATTCCACAATATATTCAACAAACCATTTTCCCAGACCTTGCCCTCGATAGGGTTCTAAAATAAAAACGTCTTTTAGTAAGGCCGAAGTTGCATAGTCGGTGATTACCCTAGCAAAGCCAATTTGTTTTTGCTCTTCATACAGTCCAAAGCATAAAGAATTTTTTATAGATTTTTCTATCATTTCTAATGAAATATTCTCTGCCCAATATGAATTTTTGAGAAAATTATGGATTGTGGAAATATCTAATTTAGATTTTTCAGTACTGATGTAAAACCTATGTTTTAATTTTTCAGGCATATTGCTGCAATCGCAGTCATATCTAAGTTGTGAATCACTGATGAGCTTTATCTCTTTTCACTCATCAATTTAGGATTGCTAGACCAATTTAATATTCATTATACAGTAATCCTTTTTAAGTTATGAAAATTAAAAGTGCTAGAAACCGCGTTTCTCCAATTTCACGAATCCTACACAGAACTCTGTAGAACTGCAACAGAGGACAGCTATAGTCATTCCTCTCCTTCACCTAATAAATCAACATTCTTCACAGGTCAAGGATATTTATTGACAGAATCTGGCGTCTGTTGGGCAAACTAAGTTGCATAGTATCACCATGCTCTCTAGGAAATAGGAATGTCGCAGGAGCAACGAAAGATATTTGACCAATTCTATACCACTAAGCCTGTTGGTAAAGGAATTGGGTTAGGTTTATCCATCGACTATCAAATTATTGTAAAAAAGTATAGGGGTCATTCAGAGATAAATTCTTTGCTAAAAGTAGGTATTGAGTTTGAAATTAAAATTTCTATAACAACTCATGTCAAATTCCAAGT
>JAQYWP010000216.1 GCA_029379285.1 Rhizonema sp. PD38 | reverse complement strand
CTGGGACTCTCTCTGGTGGTGAACGCCAAATGTTGGCGATGGGTAAAGCTTTAATGTTAGAACCTAACTTACTGCTTTTAGATGAACCTTCAGCAGCCTTATCTCCCATCCTCGTCACTCAAGTTTTTGAGCAGATTCTACAAATTAACTCCGGTGGTACGGCAATTGTACTTGTAGAGCAAAATGCCCGCAAGGCCCTGGAAATGGCGCATCGAGGTTATGTACTAGAATCGGGACGTGATGCGATATCAGGCACAGGTTCGGAATTGTTGAACGATCCTAAGGTTGGAGAATTATATTTAGGTGTAACTCGAGCGCATTGAGAGTTTTTACAAAAGAAGTATGCGTAAGTCCTAGCTCCCTCAATCAGTTATGATTGAGGTTTTTCAAGCTAAAGAACAGGCTTTACTATAATACCATCAAATGATAAATATATTACTCAAGCAATACTAAAACTTTATATTTAGACCTCGTTTTAATAAATTTAAAAGTAGTTACACCTCTTCTCAGCAAAAAAATACTTCAGATAATTTATAAGTATTTTATGGGTGTTCTACAGAAAAATTTATACTTTTATGTTTGGCGATGAAATATTAGTAGGGGAGCAACGCTTCGGAGCGTGGGATCGGGTTTGAACTCTCAATTAGGTAGCGATTTTCTCAATAAAACCAATTTTTTGTGGCGATAGCGAAGCGCTGCTGCCAAAGGCGATCGCTGCCCGAAATAGGTTATGAGTGCACCCTTATTTTAAGCGCCCGCCTCAAGCTCATCGCACTGCTTCCTATTAATAGTTAGGTTGTCTTGAGATATGTGTTGAGCTTCGTTTCCCTTAACCCAAACTAAGAGTTCGTATGAGTGTTCAATCGAACTTCATATCAAATGCTCAAAACACTCAAAATTTTGAACTTCTGGCTTCTGAGAAAAATTCAATGAGGAAAATTAATGATGAAACGCCCACTTCTTGCTGTTTTCCCAGTTTTGATAATTACCATTGCAACTAGCTCTACCTTTGCCGCTGTTCCAACAGAGATAAAAGCCTGTCAATCCATTCCTCCAGCCAGACCAACTGGAGGAGCTTCTATGGTAAGAATGGAAGCTCTACAGGAGTGTTATAAAGCAGTGAAAAAGGAGTTTCCGGCAGTTACCACTTCAGCGCACACGTTATCAAACCAAAGTCAAGCACAAACACCTAATACTTCATCGCACACGTTGTCACCCTAAAGCTAACTAACTACTCCGCATATAGTTTAATATTAGTTGACACTCCCCTTACCGCTCATGTAAGGGGAAACTCTTGCGAGTTTCTGCTGTCTCTTTTAAATACCCGATTATCGGCAGTTTTATCAAAGCAGAATTAGTTTGATTGTCGAGATAATAAAACCAGCAATGGAAAGCGCAATATCAAAAGATAGTGATACTTGGGAGAATATGGTCAAAGCTAACATTCAATACCAGGTTGAAAAATTGCAGGAACGCTCATCGATTTTGACGAAGGTAAACTAAAAATTGTTGGTGCTCGTTATAATATTGATACTGCCAGAGTACTTATTATTATTAGATCATCTGTTAAGTAAGTGGGAATGATTAAACTCAGTCAAGAACACTTAAAAATAATCTGCGCCCATGCTGAGAGTACTTACCCAGAAGAGTGCTGTGGTATACTGTTTGGTTATCTGGTGGGGAATAGCAAAACAGTGGTAGAAGTGACGCCAACAGACAATGCATGGAGTTCAGAAACAGCAACAGATTTTACAGGTAATATAGAGACGAACGATGACGCATTTTTATATAGTAAAAGGCGTCGGTATGCGATCGCACCTCAAGTTATATTCCAAGCGCAAAGAAAAGCACGCGATCGCCACTTTAATATCATTGGAATTTACCACTCTCATCCCGATTACCCGAACATTCCCTCAGAATTTGACCGCTTATATGCTTGGCAGGAATATTCGTATGTGATTATTTCCGTAAAAAATGGTATATCTGCCGATGCCAGAAGCTGGAGTCTAGACGACAACCATCAATTCCAACCAGAAGCAATTCAAAAATGTTCCTAGCGCCGGGTTTTATCCCGCCTGTACATGAGTTGTTAGAATGAATAACTAACCATTAACAATTAACCACTTCCTACTGCCTCTGAATTTCCGTTCTTGATGAAAAATTCGTTTCTCAACAAACTGCTATGCTCAATCCCAATCTGGATGACATCCAGCTTAATAAAGAAGACTACGAACGGTACTCCCGCCATCTAATTTTGCCAGAAGTTGGACTGGAGGGACAAAAACGCTTAAAAGCTGCGAGTGTGCTGTGTATTGGTACGGGTGGACTGGGTTCGCCACTGCTATTGTATTTAGCAGCTGCAGGAATCGGACGTATAGGTATAGTTGATTTCGATGTCGTCGATAATTCCAACTTGCAACGCCAAGTCATTCACGGTACATCTTGGGTGGGTAAACCTAAGATTGAATCCGCAAAAAACCGCATTCACGAAATTAATCCTGATTGTCAGGTTGACTTATACGAAACTCGTATCAGTTCAGAAAACGCTCTCGACATCATCAAACCTTATGATATTGTGGTGGATGGGACTGATAACTTTCCCACACGCTATCTAGTTAACGATGCCTGCGTATTGTTAAACAAGCCCAACGTATACGGTTCTATTTTCCGTTTTGAAGGGCAAGCTACTGTGTTTAACTACGAAGGTGGACCAAATTACCGCGATCTTTACCCTGAACCACCACCACCAGGAATGGTTCCCTCTTGTGCAGAAGGGGGAGTTTTGGGTGTACTGTGCGGCATTATCGGCACAATCCAGGCGACTGAAACTGTTAAGATTATTCTTGGTAATGGCAAAACTTTAAGCGGACGCCTACTGCTATATAATGCCTTGGAAATGACGTTCCGTGAATTGAAGTTACGTCCTAACCCAGTGCGCCCGGTGATTGAGAAGTTAATTGATTACGAACAATTCTGCGGTATCCCACAAGCAAAAGCAGAGGAAGCAAAACAGCAGATGGAAATTCCAGAAATGACAGTGCAAGAGTTAAAGCAACTCTTAGAAAGCGGCGCAGATGATTTTGTATTGCTCGATGTCCGCAACCCTCACGAATACGAAATTGCCAAGATTCCTGGTTCAATTTTAGTACCTTTGCCAGACATTGAATCTGGGAAAGGCGTGAATAAGGTGAAGGAAGTGTTGAACGGTCACCGTTTAATAGCTCATTGTAAAATGGGTGGACGATCAGCAAAAGCTCTTGGGATTCTCAAGGAAGCAGGAATTGAAGGTACAAACGTTAAGGGTGGTATTACTGCTTGGAGTAAGGAAATAGATTCCTCAGTGACACAGTATTAGAAGTAATGAGTTATGAGTTATGAGTTATGAGTGAAAAAGAGTTTTGAGTTAGGATTTTTCTGTTTCAAGTTTAGTCTTCGATGTAAGGGAAAACAAGTAAGGATTCTTCACGGGCGTTGAACTCATTACTCATCACTCATCACTCATCACTCATCACTCATTACTCATTACTCATTACTCATTTAAGACATACCTGCTTTATCGGCAACACGATCAAGGATTTTGCCGAGACATACTCCGACTGCTTCATCAGAAAAATTATCTGTGGCATAGCTTTTGGCTGCTGCACCAAGACGATCGCGTAATGCTGAATCATTCCACAACATTTCAATTGCTTGCATTAAGTCATCGACAGATCGAGGTTCAACTAACAAACCTGTCTTGCCATGCTCAATATAATCTTGTGCTCCATGACACCGACTAGCGATGATTGCACGACCCATACGCATCGCTTCTACAATAGTGATTTGCCCTCCAGCTGTTGTCAAGGGATTGGGAAGCAGAGGAACAATACTAATCCGTGCTTGTTGGGCTAAACGACGACATTCTTGAGTTGGAATACCAAACGGCGTTTTCACATTATGCGGAATACTGTAGCCTTGCAATGCAGTTTTGCCAGATGCCACAACCGTTGGGATATTGAGTTTTTCTACTGCTTGGAATAAAGTCGAGAAGTCACGATGAGCAGAACCTAGTGACACAATAAAAGGATCTGTTGTATTCTCTTCGTCAGTTATGGGAATCTCTGGTGATTGGTAAGGCACAAATTCAAAACGCTCAATCGGAATTCCCAACCACTGATTGTACATTTCCCGTTCCTGTCGTGTATGGACAACAAAGCAATCTATTTGCTCCAGGCTAAATTGAGAAAGCCATTGTCGAATTCCGGGATAACAAGAACCGACATTGAATAACCATGCGATGACAGGAATGCGCTTGCCTAATAAGCGCTGTTGCATCCCTACGACTACTGCAGGTTGAGGAAAAACCGTGATTATACCTCCCTGTGTCGCTTTGATCGCTTCCATACCCTGTTGCCAATAGAGATACCAATCCTTGAATCCAGTCATAGCAGACTTGCGATCGTGCCACTTTTGTAACGGTTCTGCACGCGGAACGAAGTCAAACTGATGTCGAGTTCCAGGAACATACGGAGTTAACCAAGTCTCAGTTTTCGACTTATCTATAAAAGAGGCAGCAACAGTCCAATGCATGAGTTGATTACGGTGATTATCAGACGAGAAAAAAGATGTAAGTAGGTGGCACAAATAAACGTAACTGGTGAGGGTTGTCCTTTGTCATTGTTCAAAGATCAGGCTTTCAGCTATGTTTAAAACTCGTGACATAGTTATGTTTATTTTCACTACTTGTATCCAACTATTGATAAGTTGCTCGTACATAAATTTTACTTTAGAAAAAAGTATACTCGAAAATTCTTGTGACTAATATAACCCACATTCCGGATCTCCCACTGTCACAATCAGTTTTTTCGTTTTTATCGAAAAAATGGGTTGGTCATGCATTATTTACTATCTATTGGGTTGAGTTTTGAAGTTAGCCGGAAAGCTTTGGAAATACTGCGAAAAAAAGAGCCTCGGGTGTTTGATGATGTTCCCCAAGACAAAATGAAGCTTCTAATGTTCTTGTCTACTGGCTTTGGGGAGCAGTCGTTGAAAATAGCTTTTTTTTATAACTATATAGCAATTTAAGCATTTTGTCAAAGGAAATGGATTCAAATGAAAGCGCTCCCACCGATATAGCACTGCACCAAGAAGTGCCAAATTACCCAAACCACCAGGGGATAAAACCTAAATGCAAGCATTCCTAACTAGCTAGTCTTGAGTAGTCAGTAAAACGGCACAATTCGCAATGATTTGGAGTTAACCGCTTACTTTACATTTTTGATTCTCTTCTGTACGGGTTAAGTTTAGCTATTGGGCACTAGTCCCTACTAAATCTTGCCTAAATGGTAAGAGAATTTTCGCCCGTCTACTCATCGGACTAAGCTACTTACTTATAGTGAGTCGCTTAACTTCCATTCTTACGAACAAAAGCTTTTCATTACTCCGTAACAAGAATCTCATGCCTATATTTCTTGCTGCATTCAAACCGGAATTAATCATATATCCGCAACGGGATACTGCCCATATACCTGGGTGATAGCCTTCTTTGTTGTTAAAATCGTCCCAAATTTTAGGATTCTTAGCTATTAATTCGGCTAAATCGTAATCGGAAGTTCTCAATAATTCAGCACCATCTATTGCACTAAATTTAGATGTACCTTTTGGATTAACAAAAGCCGTCAAAATATTGTGATTTTGTCTCGCTATCCTAGTTGTAAAATCCTGAACTTTGGACTTGAGCCAGTACGCTCGCTTTTGATTAGATCTCCGAGAATATCTCCCTCTCTGAGGTCTAAGATTTTTCAAATACTCAAACACAATTACAGTGCAATTATGTTTGACTGCAAAAGCAATTATTTCGTTGGCAATACGAAACCCTTCGCTTCTTTCTCGGTTGCTAATTTTGACAAAGCGATTCTTAGCAAAACAAGAGTTGATAATTCCGGTTTGGTTCATTTTTTTGGCAATTTGTCCTAGATCCCGCTTCCTACGTCGGACATGCTCTGAATGCCCCTTCACGAACTGTCTCGCTACTTCATTCACTTCGCCGTTAACGTTGGGTTCTAATACTGAACAAGTTGCAATCGTTTTTCCGTCTAAATCTAAATCAACGCTACAAACGCGTTTCCCTGTCTGAGCTTTTAATCCTCCTGTTGCTGGTTGATATCTTTCAACGCACCAATTAAGCCAAGCTTCATCTTGTTTTACCACCAGTGTAGGCGAGGCTTTTCCCCAATCGTCTAATCTATAAGACTGATAAGTGAATTTAACCCATGCCCAAGTACCATTTTTGCGAATCTTGAGCATGATCTCGTTACCATTGTCTCCCTTGTACATTTCCGATGTAAAACAGGGATGATCTTTGGTCAAAGTTGGCAATACTGGAGGCTTGTGGGCTTTAATGGGTTTGCCTTTGGTCTTAGTTTTACGCTTTTGTTCTCGTCGCTGCCAGCGTTCATAATTAGATCGCCATGATCTGTAATGCCCTAAAGCTTTACGAATAGAACTACGCCGAAAATCAGAAGGTGCATCAAAGGGCAATGAAAACAAAGGAATACGATTATCTCTTCCTGATGTTGTGGCTAGTTCATAAAACCGCCAATCATCTCCTGATGGTAAGTCAACACCATCAGGGCTATCATTGATAATCTGTAAATAGAAAATAACGTATTCATTGAAAGCATTTACCGTTTCAGATAAATTAATGCCATCGCGGTTTAACTTGCTTTTGAGTGTTTTAGTCTCTATCCTAAATCCTTTTTGTTTCTTTAATGCCATTTTGTTTGACGCTATCTTTCGACCTCAGCTTCTTTGTCTATTATAACGGATTCTTGTGTTTTATGTGAATTGCTCCGAATTTCTTTTTCGTATCTGCGAAGAAAATAAAGCTGAGAGCTAAAACAATGCATTACACTCATAAAATCCTCCATCAGTTCTTCGTGCGGAGGCTTGTATGTATTATTTAGAACAATAATTTCGCAATTGTTCAAACTGCAAAACCACTCTACAAAATCAAACCCAAATCTACATAATCTGTCTTTATGAGCAATAACGATCGCTGTTATTTCTCTTTTAGCAACGCTTTCCATTAGAACCAGAAATTTTTTTCGTTTAAAGTTTAAACTTGATCCCATTTCGGAGATGCACTCACACCCAGGATATCTGGTGCCCAAATATTCTATTTGGGTTTTTAAATCGTTCTTTTGAGATGCAGTAGAAACCCGAGCATACAATATTGTTTTACTGTGTTTAGACTTTAAAGCTTCTAAGCTTGATGCTAAATATCTCCGATGTCCGCCTGGAGATTTAATGCATTCTATTTTTCCGGCATCTGCTCAATCTACTAATGTTTTTTGGTGAAAACCAAATCTTTTGTAAACTTCTTTTGGAGTTAAGTACATTTTTCGGATTTATTACGATTAACTCCATTTTACTACTATTTATTGCTCTCTAGTTAACGGACGGCATGCACCGCCCCTGAGAACCCCCAAGGGCAGGCTGCCTCGCCTTTGCGGGATGCTAATTCTTTCATTCAGCAACGTCTAAAGCGCAGAAAAATGAAGAAGTGCGACGCCCAAGGCCTACGGATGTGTGCCGTACACAGTATTATCCTTTGTACTCACTTGAGTTATGTCTCGCAGCTCAAGTTACCCGCTTTCTGTGTAAAACGGATGTTCTCCCGATAGTCCACCGGACAATCTATGACTGCTGGAACTTCCTGTGCCAAAGCTTCTTTAAGGATAGGAACAAAATCAGTTGCAGAAGTCACACGGTAGCCTTTTAAACCCATGCTTTCTGCTAATTTAACAAAGTCAGGGTTGCTGAAATGCACGAAGGCTGAGTTGCCTTTACCAAAGTAATTTTCTTGTTTCCACTCAACTAAGCCGTAACCACCATCATTAAAAATTAAGGTGACAAAGGGAGTTCCAACGCGCAAAGCAGTTTCTAATTCTTGGCAATTCATCATAAAACCGCCATCGCCAGTTGCCGCAATAACTTTGCGGTTTGGATGAACGAGTTTAGCAGCTAAAGCACCGGGAATAGCAATACCCATAGCAGCGAATCCATTGGAAATGATACAAGTATTGGGACTATGGCAGTGATAATGACGGGCAATCCACATTTTATGTGCGCCGACATCAGATATCACAATATCTTCTGGTCCCATGACTTGCCGCAAATCATAAATTAATTTTTGTGGCTTGATGGGAAATCCGTCATCATGAGCGTGTTCTTCGTAATTAGCCCGAATATTTCCTCGTAAGTTGATAGCGTAAGGATTGGGTTTATTTTGACGATCTGCTAATTTCAAAATTTCATCAAGGGAATCAGAAATATCACCCACAACTTCAATAGTGGGAATGTAACTACTATCTATTTCCGAAGGAGTTGCCGCGACATGAATGATCGGAATCTTACCATCAGGATTCCATTTTTTCGGGGAAAACTCAATCAAATCATAGCCAATGGCAATCACCAAATCGGTGTTGTCAAAGCCACAGGTGATGAAATCTCGCTGCTGCAATCCCACAGACCATAAAGCTAAGGGATGAGTGTAGGGAATCACGCCCTTGCCCATAAAAGTATTGGCCACAGGGATATTCATCTGGGTGGCAAATTGCGTGACAGCATCGCTGGCTTGAGCGCGGATAGCTCCATTTCCAACTAAGATAATCGGGTTAACTGCTTGGGAAATTGCTGCTGCTGCTGCCCTAACACATGCAAAAGAAGCATAGGTTTTTTCGATGTTATCCTTACGTAAAGGTTTACCTTCTACCGACATGGCGGCAATATTTTCCGGCAAATCGATATGAACGGCACCCGGTTTTTCAGTTTGTGCTCGCTTAAATGCTTTGCGCACAAGTTCTGGTGTAATACTTGGTCGGACAATTTGTTTGTTCCATTTTGTTACTGGCGCAAACATCGCCACCAAATCTAAATATTGATGGGATTCGATGTGCATTCTATCTGTTCCCACTTGTCCGGTAATCGCTACCAAGGGGGCACCATCAAGATTTGCATCTGCTACGCCAGTCATCAAGTTTGTTGCCCCAGGACCAAGTGTAGAAAGACACACGCCTGCTTTTCCAGTCAAACGTCCGTAGACATCCGCCATAAATGCTGCACCCTGTTCGTGACGGGTGGTAATAAATTTAATGGAAGAATTTTTTAATGCTTCCAAAACGTGCAGGTTTTCTTCACCAGGAAGTCCGAAAACATATTGCACCCCTTCATTTTCCAAACACTGTACCAATAGTTCTGCTGTATTCATTACCAAACCTCAAAGCACGAAAAAACTTAGTAATCGGTAACTGGTAAGTGTTAAGAGTCATTTTTCATAACCCTTTACCGATCACCCATTACCTATTCCCAATTTCCTAATCTGGGCATCCGTCTGTTAAAGTTTACCCACCAGTGAAACAAGCGAGTGATTCAAGCGAAAACCCGCCTCTGCCATGGGACTCTTTCCACAAAATCCATTGCTATAACATTATTTGACCCACACTGTTTTAACATTGACAAACTCTTGTATGCCTTGAATGCTTAATTCTCTTCCATATCCAGAACGCTTAATGCCACCAAAAGGCATTCGGGGATCGGATTTCACCATACTATTGATGAAAACTGCACCCGCTTCGATTTCTTCGATTAAACGATCGCGTTCTTGGGCATTCGTCGTCCAAGCACTCGCACCTAAGCCAAACGGTGTGGCATTTGCGAGTGTGATCGCTTCCTCAATGTCTGGAACACGGAATAGTAAGGCGACTGGACCAAAAAATTCTTCAAGTGCAGACGGACTACCAGGGGGGATATCCTTGATAATCGTTGGCGGATAGAAATTTCCCGGACGATCTGATAGGGGATGCCCACCGATCAAAACTTTTGCTCCGCTTTCGACACAGGCTTGTACTTGAGCGTCTATTTCTTTAAGAAGATCAGGCGTTGCGAGTGGTCCTAAGTCGGTATCTGGTAGCATGGGATCGCCAACTTTCAATGCAAGAAATTTTTCTAAGAGTAGCTTTTCAAACTTGTCTGCGATCGCCTCAACAACAATGAAACGTTTCGCCGCAATACAAGACTGCCCGTTATTTAACATTCTTGCTGTAGTCGCTGTGACAACTGCTGCCTCAATGTCTGCACTTTCTAACACGATAAACGGATCGCTGCCTCCCAATTCCAAAACAGTCTTTTTAATTTGTTTCCCCGCAGCAGCTGCTAAGCTTGCGCCCGCAGGTTCGCTTCCTGTTAATGTAGCTGCTTTTACTCGGTCATCGGCTATCAAGTCGGCAACTTTCGCGGCACCTATTAACAGCGTTTGAAACACGCCTTTGGGAAAACCTGCCCGTTGTATAATATCTTCAATTGCCAAAGCACACTGGGGTACATTGGAAGCGTGTTTGAGCAATCCCACATTGCCAGCCATAAGTGCAGGTGCGACAAATCGGAAGACTTGCCAGAAGGGAAAATTCCACGGCATAACTGCCAGAATTATACCTATTGGCTGATAACGCACGAAACTTTGGCTGGCGTCAGTTTTCACTGCTACAT
>JAQYWP010000215.1 GCA_029379285.1 Rhizonema sp. PD38 | reverse complement strand
CTTAGCTGAGGGCTCTCCTGCTTTTATTTGTCCTAATCGAAATAGTTGACAAATAGCTAATATTTGTTGCCCTTTCAGCAATTCTTAATATTTTCTTAAATAATCAGTATAATGACTTAAACGTTTGATTTTGTTTTAGCAAAAAAGTCAAGTTATTTTCTGCACACAGCGATCAGCTTGAGTGTAGCAAGCTTTCACCACTAGTATAATTGTACCAAATTAGGCAGGAGAGAGCTACCATCGTTAAGATTCCGGTGTATCATGAGCGCTAAACGTTCCAAAGTTATTTTTCCGGCGTTGTTTTGACTCTTGACTAATGACTAGTAACCAATGAACATTACAGTTATTTGAAAAACTCGTGGCGCAGGTTGTTTTAGAAAACGTTTATAAAAGTTTTCCTACTCGTAAAGGAGATGTTGCTTCTGCCCATCGTGGGGAAGGCGTGAATGTCTTGCGACGGATCAACTTAACGGTAGCGGATGGGGAGTTTATGGTGCTGGTAGGACCTTCGGGTTGTGGGAAAAGCACTCTACTGCGGTTAATTGCTGGTTTAGAGGTCATGACTGGTGGCAATATTTGGATGAATGATCGCCCATTAAATAATTTGCCACCGAAGCAACGAGACATCGCGATGGTGTTTCAAAATTATGCCCTTTACCCCCACATGACAGTTTATGACAACATAGCTTTTGGACTCCGTCGCAGAGGAGGGGGATCTGGTGAGATAGTTACAGGGGAAGACACACAGAAGGGTAACTCATTCTCTTTCCATGGTTGGGCGGAGAATCTACTTGTGGGACTAACGAGATCGCTTCCCAAAGGATTACATTACATTTCTGAGAAAGAACGGGCGGTGGATGAACGAGTGCGGCATGTTTCTTCACTTTTACAAATTGAAGCATTACTAAATCGTTTACCCAAGCAGTTATCTGGTGGTCAAAGGCAACGAGTCGCACTGGGAAGAGCGATCGCACGCAATCCCCAAGTCTTTCTGATGGATGAACCGCTTTCTAACTTAGATGCCAAACTCCGCACTGAAACCCGTGCCCAAATAGTGAAACTGCAACGCCAGCTTGGTACGACAACGATTTACGTAACTCACGATCAAACCGAAGCAATGACTATGGGCGATCGCATCGCTGTCCTTTGTGAAGGTAAAATCCTGCAAGTTGCTTCTCCATTGGAACTTTACAACCGTCCCGCTAACCTGTTTGTTGCTCAATTCATTGGTTCCCCACCAATGAATTTTATTTCAGTAGAGTTTCATGCTCCTCGATTGATTACTCACCGAGATTTCCGTCTTACACTACCAGAAGTTTGGGAAACTGCCTTGCAAAAATACGATGGGCAAACTCTAATTTTAGGAATTCGCCCAGAACACTTAGTAGTTAGTGTGCCTGCAACCAAAAATTGGCAGGTGCAAGTAGAAACAATCGAAAACCTAGGTAACGATATCTATCTATCTACCAAATTTGTCGAACCTAGTTTTCAAAAAGCCATGAGTGCAGTGCAAGTGCGAATTCCCCCAGATCGCTTTATGCGTCTTGGCGAGCAATTGTGGCTATCTCTAATCATAGAGAAAATTCACTTCTTTGATCCAGAAAGTGAACTCGCTATATTTCCTGACGATAAAAAGATGTGAAATTCGAGTATCCGAATACACTCCATCTGCAACTTTGTTTGGATGGGGATTCATACGCTCGTGTATTATCACAATCACAAAACCTACTTTAACCTCTTAGCAAGACGAGCATTGCTGATAAGAATAGTATAAATTAACTCTCATCTCGACCGTGAATTTGCGCAGGCGGGCTAGTGGCTTCCACAGCTGTGAATGATTCCAAAATTTTGTAAGTGTGGGATGCACCTTTTGGCACTACCCAGGAATTTCCAGTTTCTAATAATACGATTTGGCCTTCAAGATGTAACTCAGCTCGACCACTAATGACATAACCAACGGTTTCATACTCTCTAGCGGCTGGTTCTTTGGGTTCACCTGGTTGTTCATCTTCCCAAAGGCGCATTGACAAAGATTTGCCAGATGCCAGATACTTCTGACCCAGTTGACCTTTTGGGGAATAAGCAGAGTCTACTTTCTTAATGCTTGTGTCTGCCATATTTTTTACTTGATCTAGATTTTAAAATTTTAGTTGGGCAAAGATTCTTAACTACAATATCTATCTAACTACCAATATCGACTCCTCCTGTCGCCATAGCCTTACTCTTCTTAGAGGAGGATTCCAGAAGAGTTATTAACTTATACCAATTCTCTGTAAAGCTGCACATTATTTTTATCCCTCCTAACCTCCCTATATAGTTAAGACTAAGATTTCCGATTTTTCTAAGAAGTCGGGAATCTTTCAGCTAAACAGCAAAGTTGTTACTTCTTCTAAGATTTTCAGTCCAAGCATCGCACCTCGAATCAGTCGAGTTGCGGCAATAGGTTGTCGAAGCATTGCGATCGCTAAGGGCAATGGTTGAAGCGAACCATCAGAGTTTAGTGCTGGCGTCAAGTCTGGTACATCATGGTAACAATCGTCACTTACAACTCGTAACATTGCCACTGCTACCTCAAATTGTCGGAAAAATTCTAGGATACCAAAGCCTTCCATATCCACAACATCAGCCCCTGAAATCTGAGCGAGATGGCGTTTTTCTGTAGCATGACAAATCACGCGATCGCTTGTTAAGGCTGTGACTAAAGAAGCCTCTGTTTGTAAAGGCGAGGCAAGCTGTGCACTGAGAGTGCGATCGCAACTGAGAAGCGAACCTTGATAAATACAATCCTGATAAAGTAGAATATCACCCACAGTGTAGCGTGGGGTCAAGCTGCCACACAGACCCATGACCAAGACACTAGACGGCAATTCTTTTTTACTCTCAAATTTCTCATATAAATACGTCGAAGAATTCCTGCCAACGGGGATAGCGATCGCTGACGGTAGAGTGCCTGACGCACGGCTTAAACCTCTACACACAGCCTGATACTCAGCCCCCTGACAGACTAGAATTGTTTGAAATGGTTGCAGATCAGACACAAAAATTAATGAAATATGGTAACAATAACAACACTTGCGGAAACTAGGTCTGTACTTCCAAATATAACTTGGCAGACTTTCAAAACGATGTTAGCTGAGATGGGAAATGAAAGGAACTTTCGGCTTGCCTATGACAATGGAACAGTAGAAATTATGACTCCACTCATGCCTCATGAAAACTCAAATCGCATCATTGAAGGTTTCGTTGTGGCGTTATGTGAAGAGTTAGGTTTGGAGCAAAGACGATCTGGCTCATTAACTTTAACACGAGATGACCTGGAGAAAGGAGGGGAGCCAGATAGTAGTTACTATATTCAAAACGAGTCAATTGTTAGGGGTAAAGAAAATATTGATTTAGCAACAGATCCGCCCCCAGATTTAGTGCTGGAAGTGGAATACTCACGTTCATCTGTGAATAAATTAACTCTTTATGCTGCTATGGGAATTCCTGAATTCTGGCGGTTTACTGGAAGTATACTGCGCGTTTACACACTTAGTGACGGCCGATATAACGAAGTCCAAACCAGTCCTACCTTTAGCACAGTGGCTGTAAAAGAAATTCCCCGATTTATTCAAGAAGCAAAACAGAATGGAGAAAATGCTACGACTCAGGCTTTTCGCATTTGGGTAAGACAGCAAATTATATATTATTCATAAATAAGAGAATGAGCAAACTTTCTATCCGACATCAAGCGAGAAATCGGATAGGAAGTAATAGCGATTCTAACCTAGGTTAGGACTCTCAACAGCTTGGGGTTTGCGTTTAGGAATTAACTGAAGGGTGTTATAGGCAATACTAGCAATGTTATGGATGAGTTGTGGTTGTAGCAGTCGCTTGTCAAACTTGCTCATCCGTCTTTTGTTTGCCGCCAGAGAAACACTGAGAAATTTCTCGGGTGTTAAGTCCATTGTAAAGGAACTTGCTCCGGTAGCAGTAAAGCTGAGATCACTATTATCGTTACCGCTAAAGGCAGTGACTAAATTACTGAGGGCTTTGCTGTAGTACCAGAGGGTTTTTGTCATGCGGAGTGGCACGAATCCCTGATTTCGTGAAGCCTGCATGTAGGTGAACCAATTGACGAAAAACACGATATGACGTGCCTCTTCATCTATGATGGGGTCGAAGATTGTAAATAGTTGCTCTGGAAAGATGCCTGTTTCACGCGCCAGATCGAACAACCCGAAAGCGAAGAAAGTATCCAGGCACTCTTCAAAGCCAAAAACTGTAAAAGCTTGCTCGATATCGCTCTTTAGCTTAACGGCAGGACGTTCTGCAACTTCAATACCATAACGCTCAATGAGTGTTTTAATCAGTCGGGCGTGACGTGATTCTTCTTTACCTTGGAGGGCGATCGCTTCTTTTAACACGGGATCACTCACCATTTCTGCGTAAGCATTGACAAGAACTCCGGCTTCTCGCTCAGTATCAAACGCTTTCTCCCAAAAGGGGATTCCTCGTAAAATAGCCAGTGCTGTATCATCAAGCTTAGGCCAGGGAAGATGCTCTGGCTCGAAATCATGATAAGTATCTATAAAACTTCGGCAGAATAATTCCTTGTGAGCAACAGAGCCAATTTTCATGTCGTGTGTCATTTTTTGAAACAATACTGTCAATTTAACTTCTATACAACTAGTAACTAGTCATTGAGCATACAATCAAAAATGAGTGACCCTCTTAATTTAAGATGGTAAAGCCCAATCACCCAACATCCCTACGAGAAAGTCTGAATATTTCTAGACTAGCGATCCGATACTCTAGGTTGACGATCTGTTTCTGGATTGGTGTCATGGTAGCTGGAATTTTTGCTTTCAGTTCTCTCAAGTATGCTTTGTTTCCAGATATAACTTATCCAGTGGTGGTAGTGAATGCGTCAGCACCATTCACGACGGCTGTGGAGACAGAGACAAAGCTTACCAAACCCCTAGAACAACGCCTCCGCTCTCTAGAAGGACTTGACGAGATTAATTCCTCTACCTATCCAGGTGAAACGGCTGTCAGTGTATCCTTCGCTGTCGGCACTAACTTGGAAGAATCGACTCGTAAAGTGCAAACTTCCCTCAAGCAAGTGACTTTGACTAAGGGAGCAACTTTCAAAATTATTCCTCTTAACCTGAACGAGTCTGCTGCCATTAGCTATGCAATCGAAAGTCCGAAACAAAGTTTAACTCAACTGACTAAGCTTGCTAAAGACAAGATTGTGCCTGAGATCGCCAAACTTCCAGGAGTCCTGAAAGTTGTATTGTTGGGCGATCAAAGTGCATCTGCTAACCAAAAGACGGCGACGGCTGCACTCCAACAGGCAGCAACGTTAGTCCGATTCGATGGCAAAGACGCTTTGGCTTTTCAAGTGATTAAACGAGGGAATGCCAACACCTTGGAAGTTGTCTCTCAGGTAGAGAAACAAGTGCAAAAACTGCGGGCTACTCTGCCCAATGTACAAATAAAGCTAGCTGCAACTCAAGCTGAGTATATCCGCAACGCCACCCAGGCGACGATAGATTCTTTGATTGAAGCTGTTGTTGTGTCAGTTATTGTCATCTTTCCTTTTTTGCTGAACTGGCAAGCAACTCTGATTTCCGCACTGGCGATTCCTACCTCTCTTTTTGGAACTTTAATCGTCATGGCGATTTACGGCTTCAACTTGGAGACAATTACGCTGTTGGCACTGGCGCTGGTGATTGGCAGTATTATTGATGATGCGATCGTTGATGTCGAAAACATCATTCGACACGTTGAAAAAGGCGAAAGTCCCCGAAAAGCAGCCCTTGCAGCTACGAATGAGATCGGTTTGACAGTGACAGCAGCAACGTTGACAGCCGTAGCAGTTTTCCTGCCCGTGGGTTTTATGGGGGGGGCGATCGGTCAGTTTTTCAAACCCTTTGGGATCACCATCGCAGCTGCGATGTTGATTTCTTTGTTGGTTGCCCGCACCTTATCTCCAGTTTTAGCTATCTACTGGCTGAAACCAAAACCCTCACATTATTATCACCGCGAAGGAAAATTGTGGCTGGGCTTTACTAATTTTTATCAGAATTTGCTGCACTGGTCTCTAAGTCATCGAGCTATCGTTATGGGGTTAGCTGTGCTTAGCCTAGCTGGAGGAATAGCACTCATCCAGCTAATTCCCAAAGGATTTATTCCTAAATTAGATCGCGGCGAGTTTAATATTATTTATACTGCACCTCTTCCGAGTTTTACCAGTCAGGGACAAGGGGATGCCGGGAATAGAGCGCAACAACTTTCCGCGTCTTCTTCGCAGTCTTCAATTCAAAATATAACATCCGTCTCGGAAAGTTTGCCACGAAGGAAAACCCGAAAGCTCCTCGCCGAAGGCAAGACACCCTCCTCCACCCCAGGCTCCCAAGCACGCCAGTTCGCACAACGGGACGGACAGATTCTTCCAGAGGGAGACGCTCCGCGAACAGCAGTGGCTCCGCAAGCGACTGGCTCAACTTTGAGCCAAATTCCTTATCCTCTAAATGATTCTCTTCAAGTTGCTAAGAAGCTAGAGGCGGCAGTAAGAAAATATCCTATAGTAGAAACGGTATTTACGGTGGTGGGTTCGCGTGAGGGTGAGCCGAATAAAGGTAAACTTTATGTCAAGCTGAAGAGCGATCGCCAAATGAAAACATCAGAATTTGAAGATCAATTACGTTCGTCGTTACCTTCACAAACTGGTGTCACGACAAGTGTTGAAGATATTTCATTTGTCGATACAGGTGAGCAAAAACCCTTAGAAGTTGCCCTTAAAGGAAATGATATCAAGGCTTTGAGTAAAGCGGCCAAAGCAATAAAAGCTCGCATTGAGAAACTACCGGGATTCGTTGATGTCACAGTTACAGGTGTAGCTGATGCACAAAACCAAATTTTTCAGATAGAGCGTCAGAATCACCAACGAGTAGCGTATATTAGAGCCAATCTTGGTAAAAATCTCTCTGTCGGTGATGCCACTGATAAATTGGTAGCTCAAGCTAAGACAATGCTACCTCCGGGCATTTCCTTCGATTTAGGAGGAGATTCAGCACGTAGTGGAGAAGTTTTCAGCAGTTTTGGCACAACTCTTTTACTGTCAACATTATGCATTATTGTGGTGTTGATTGGGCTATTTAAAAGCTGGGTAGATCCTGTGGCTATTGGTATTTCTTTGCCTTTGGCACTTGTAGGGGCAATGTTAGCACTACTGTTTACGAAAAGCGACTTTGGCATGATCTCGCTGATTGGCTTTGTCTTTTTGCTAGGGTTGAGTAATAAAAATGCCATCTTAATTGTGGATTATATTAATCAGTTACGTAGAATCGGGTTGAACCGCACAGACGCTATTTTGAAAGCGGGACCGGTGCGACTTAGACCTATCATGATGACCACTGCTGCTACTATCTTGGGGATGGTGCCGATTGCTTTGGGTTTAGGCGCGGGCTCTGAGTTGCGATCGCCTATGGCTATAGCTATTGCTGGCGGGTTGATAAGTTCTACGATACTGAGCCTAATTGTTGTGCCTGTTGTCTACACCCTTTTGGATGATTTATTTCCTCGCAAGCGATTCAAATCCTCTACAACTTATGTAAAGTAACTCTGACTTTTCCTGCCATCCTATCTTCTATAGAGGTTAATCTCATATATAAAATCGAATGACTCAAGTTAAAATTTATGGTATAAAAGAGCATTTGAATCCAATCAAGCATAAGCTTTCAGATGTGATTCATTCTTGTGTGGTGGATGCTTTACAGTATCCGCTTGACAAACGAGCACATCGATTTTTTCCCCTAGATGCTTCCGACTTCTTCTACCCATTAGGGCGGACAGATCGATATACGATTCTTGAGTTTAGTATGATTGAGGGTCGCAGTGTAGATGCCAAGAAGCACCTAATTAGGTTGCTTTTTGAACGCGTTCAGCACGAACTCGGCATTTCACCCCAAGATTTAGAAATGACCATCTTTGAAACACCAAAGCACAATTGGGGTTTTCGCGGACTCCCAGGTGACGAACATACACTCAATTATAAGATTGAGGTGTGATAAAAGTTCGTAGTAAGCGCTTTAGCGCTTGTATCAATGATTTAAGCGCACTACATTATTCATACTTTTTCAATAAAAAATTAGGGAAATTCTACGTTGAGTGATCCAAAATTGAGAAAGGTTTTCGTCACAGGTGGTACGGGTTTTGTTGGAGCTAACTTGGTACAGTTACTAGTACAAGAAGGATACACAGTAAAAGCACTAGTGCGTTCCAACAGCAGATTGGAAAACCTGCAAAAATTAGATGTTGAAATTGTAACAGGCGACCTCAATGACCCAGATTTATGGCAGCAGATGATAGGTTGTCGGTATCTGTTTCATGTCGCTGCTCATTATTCGCTTTGGCAGAAAGACCAAGAAGCGCTTTACCGTCACAATGTTCTTGGTACGCGCAATGTATTAGCATCCGCTCAAAAAGCGGGAATAGAACGTACTGTTTATACCAGTTCGGTAGCTGCAATTGGGGTGGGTGAAGCAGGTTTGGTTGTAGATGAAACACATCAAAGTCCTTTAGAGGAACTTATTGGTTACTACAAGCAGTCTAAGTTCTTGGGTGA
Source organism: Rhizonema sp. PD38 (assembly GCA_029379285.1). Classification (GTDB taxonomy): domain Bacteria; phylum Cyanobacteriota; class Cyanobacteriia; order Cyanobacteriales; family Nostocaceae; genus Rhizonema. Next base: position 1,926 of record JAQYWP010000215.1, on the reverse strand, counting down.
ACAAGAAGCTATGCACGCGGTAGGTACGGGTCAAGAAGTTGTTGTGGTTAATCCCAGTACTCCCATTGGTCCAATGGACATCAAACCTACCCCAACCGGGGGAGACATTATACTACGGTTTTTGCGCCGAGAAATGCCCGTGTATATGGACACTGGATTAAATTTTATTGATGTACGAGATGTCGCGTGGGGACATTTACTGGCTTTACTACGGGGAAAGTCGGGCGATCGCTACATTTTGGGACATCAAAACCTAACTCTCAAGCAACTACTCGATCAACTCGCTCAGATAACTGGTTTAAGTGCGCCCCAACAAGCTGTACCAGGCTGGTTACCTTTAAGCGTTGCTTGGGTTGATGAAAAAATTCTCGCACCACTTGGTAAACCACCATCCGTTCCCTTAGATGGCGTGCGTATGGCAATGCAACCCATGTACTACAATGCTTCAAAGGCTGTTAGGGAATTAAGTCTCCCACAATCTCCTTTGAACATAGCACTTCAAGATGCTGTGGATTGGTTTGTGACTCAAGGATATGTCAAGGGAAGTGTTGGTGGTTAATAGTTAATGGTTAATGGTTAAGAGTTAGTAGTTAATGACAATTTTTAACAACCAACAATTAACAATCCACAACCAACAAATAACAATACAGGAGTGATAAGAGCGATGGCAATACACGTACAACAAGTTTTGGAAGTCGGGAAATATCTAGTTACCCAACGCCTTTTAGGGCGGAAACGTTTTCCATTAGTCTTGATGTTAGAACCTCTGTTTCGGTGTAATCTTGCCTGTGTTGGTTGTGGTAAAATCCAGCATCCCAAAGAAATACTGGTACAAAATCTAACCCCGGAACAGTGCTTTGCAGCAGTCGAAGAATGTGGTGCGCCTGTTGTTTCCATTCCTGGAGGAGAACCTCTACTGCATCCCCAAATAGATGAAATTGTCCGGGGATTGGTGCAACGTAAAAAAATTATTTACCTCTGTACCAATGGCTTATTACTAGAAAAAAGTCTGAGTAAATTTAAACCTTCTCCTTATCTGACTTTTAACGTACATCTAGATGGGTGGCGGGAATGGCACGATGAGTGCGTTGATCGCAAAGGTGTCTTTGATACTGCTGTTAAAGCTATTCGCGCTGCTAAAGCCAAAGGTTTTCGTGTTGTTACTAACACAACGATATTTGAGGGTGTCGATGCACAAAAAATGCAGGAGTTCTTCGATTTCCTCGGCACACTTAACACTGACGGCATTACAGTTTCTCCTGGTTACAGCTACGAATGGGCACCAGATCAAGAACGTTTTCTGATGCGCGAACAGACACGCGCCCTTTTCCGCGAAATTCTTACACCTTTCAAAGCTGGCAAAAAAAATTGGAACTTCAATCACAGTCCGTTCTTTTTAGATTTTCTGACAGGTGAAAAGGATTACGAATGTACTCCTTGGGGTAGTCCTAGTTATAGCGTTCTCGGTTGGCAAAAGCCTTGCTACTTGATGAACGAAGGTCATTACGCTACCTTTAAAGAACTTTTGGACAAAACTGATTGGAGTCAATACGGACACAAGAGTGGCAATCCTAAGTGTACAGATTGCATGATGCACTGCGGTTATGAACCGACTGCTGTTATGGACGCAATGGAACCGCAAAATCTAGGTCGTTCTATTGGCAATGTGCTTGGTTTCGCAAAAACCTAATCCAAGTAGTCTTTAATTTTGAGAAGTTAATTGTAAGCACGAAGAGTGCTTAAGTCAAGGTTTTAGCCCTGACTAAAACCCCACAAACTTTGTACGCGCGACTACTTTCCATAACACTCACAAACAAGACCCCCGATTCTAGAGCGAGAATCGGGGGTCTGAGTTTTACATCAAATTTGCGTAATTAGGGTTTGCTGAATAAGTTGAAAAAGATAATACTGTGGGGATTGTAAACT
>JAQYWP010001207.1 GCA_029379285.1 Rhizonema sp. PD38 | reverse complement strand
TTGTCATCTAGTTTATCTAAGGCTGCGAGGTCAGCTTGGAATTCCTCTGGTACATCATCCCATTCTGGAGGACTACCCACCTCTAAAGCATGGACGATTACCTCTTCAATGGGGCGACGTTGCGCGTGGGCAGTGTTGACTAAACGCTGATAGAGTATTTCTGGGATTTGAAGAGTTACTGTCTCTGTTGCCATTGTTCAATTCCCTACCCATGCCTTGATTAAACCATCTCAATTTTAGCGTAGTTCAAACCCAGCTACGGCATCCGCCAAATTTGGATGGTTTTCTGACAAGGGTTTTAGTATTTAGACTGATGACAACGGAACGAACCCATCAGCCTTAGTTTCTAATTTTTGATTTTGCGATACTCGAAAATAGATCTCTTCCAAAAGTGATATTTCACGAGGTTTTGTACAGTATTGCTTGCTTGAGAGGAATTCCTCAAATCTTAAGAAACCATCGTCGCTGATACATCACATAAGCGACTGCCACCCAGAGTAATACAGTGACAATGGCGAAAAGTAAAGAACCATTCATCGCACCAGCCCAAGATGCAAAGACATTCAGGTAAATCCAATCATAAGTGTTGGGAGCATTTTCCCCAGATCCGACTTTAGTTCTCACCAAAATTTTAATTAGCAGTACAGAAGCAACAAAAAGGGAAATGGCATTTAATCCCAGCACTTCAAAAGGTTTATCCCAACGCCGTACCCGGCGCACTTCAATAAGTTCATAACAAGCTGCAAGTAATAATAATGCCCAACCACTAGTGAAAATTACATAAGAACTTGTCCAAAGCTTTTTGCTAATCGGGAATGTCCAGCCCCATGCCCAACCAATTATTAAGCAACCAATACCAAATAAGACTAAACCTATGCTTGTACGAGATTTCACTGGCTGAGCGCGTATCCATTGTCCAGCGAAATATCCTGCCAATACACTCACAATAGCGGGAATAGTGCCAAAAAGTCCCTCTGGATCTCCTAAATTCTTAAAACCATCACCTTTGTAAAGATGTACTTGAGGAATAATTAAGCGGTCTATATAAGCACCGAAATTCTCCTCCCGCGTCGTCAACACTCCAGCGCCATAACCGGGAACAGGTACATACATCATGGCTATCCAATAGCCGATGAGTAACACTCCTGCTAATATCCATTGTCCTTTCTGTGGGAGTTTCAGGACAGCAACAGAAGCAAGGAGGTATGTTAAGCTAATGCGTTGCAACACTCCCATAATGCGGATAGTACTCAAATCAAAAGTCCCAGGACCTTTATTCCAAAAACCATTGAGTAATAACCCCAAAGCGAATAAAATCGCGGCGCGACGCAAAATACGCCAGTAAACAGACGCTGAGGGTTTATTTTCGCCAGTGTACTTTGACAAGGAGAAAGTCATCGCCACACCAACAATAAACAGAAAGAAAGGAAAGACTAAATCAGTTGGAGTACAGCCGTGCCAATCTGCATGGAGTAGTGGAGGATAGACTTTAGGTTCGGCAACACCCGCCATGTTCACAAGAATCATGGCTGCAATAGTTATGCCGCGAAAAACATCAAGTGAAGTCAGACGACCCATAAGCAGAATTTTGGATGAAATACTACAAACTACTCTGCATCGTCGAGATAATCAAGATATATTTGTAGAACGAAATACAAGTTAAAATGTTGCTAACATAAACATTTTTTACATTCTTATCTCCTCGTACCATATATAATTTTAACATAGCCATACGAAATGTACTGACAAAGATGGTTTATTAAAATTTGAGTGTTTTTCGTTGCCTGATCGCTTTTATCTAGGAGTATAAATAGTGTCTGGAGCTACTGAATTCTCAATGTTTAATTGTACGCGTTCTCTTCGTTGCTGTTTTTGAGCTTGACGTTCTCGTCTTCTTTTTTGCTGAAGTTCATGAGCTTGGCGTTCTCGTTCGCGGGCTTGACGCTCAAAGTTAGAACCCGCTTTAGCAAAGTTAACTGCTGCTTGTACGTGCTGCTCGCTATGTGTGGATACGAACTTCCACTTCTTCTTTACGGTTTCCATGACTTCTTGATCGAGATTATCTTGACCGGTAGATTCGACCATTTGTACATCTTTGACACTACCATCTCTTTCAACATCAATTTCCACAACTGCTCGACCCTCCATACCCTCAGATCCTGATGGATAATTTGGGAGAGGGCAACGACGGCAAGCCAAACCATCAGAACCCGAGCCAGTTCCCAAACCGTTGCCATGCCCATTTCTATTACCTGTGGCGATCGCTCTTGTATTTCCTGAACTATTGCCTGAACCAGGAAGCGCTCCATTATCGCCATTGCCTTCACGGTTTCTATTTCCTAGAGCAGTCGCAATGTTGGAGAGCGAGCCTGTGCTATTGTTGTTTTTTAGCTGCTCTACTTTGTTATCGTTCGCTACAGATGGTGCGGTGGGAAAGGGTAGCTGGGAGGAGGTTGACGTTGGTTTTGGAGTTGTGGTTGAGCTTTTCGATGGCGTAAAAGCTGGTCTTGCAGTGTCCGTTGAGATTGGTTTGGATGATAAGCTCGATCTAGTTGTCTGTACTACTTTGGGTGTTAATGTCGGTTGTAATAGTGGCGTTTGAGTTGGTTTTGGTGACGGTAGGGGTGATAAAGTCTCAGCAATTTTGGGCAACGGTGGTATTGGAGTTGGTTTGAGTGTCGGTAGCGGTGTTAGAGTCTCAGCAATTTTGGGCAACGGTGGTATTGGGGTTGGTTTGAGTGTCGGTAGGGGTGGTAGAGTTTTAGCGACAGTGGGCAACGGTGGTATTGGAGTT
>JAQYWP010000214.1 GCA_029379285.1 Rhizonema sp. PD38 | reverse complement strand
CCACAATTAGTGCTGTTACTTCTTTTACAACACATTGAACGCCTGAGAGACTTGGCACTTAGTCAAGGAATTGACATCCAAATTTCCAGGTGCAAGATATGAGAGAACTCGCATAATTGGTACTTGACAGTAAGATAAGTTATTTTTTTGTAATATTTTCATCTCAGTAATGCATTAGAACCTTTTTAGGACTTACGCAAACTCTACGAATTCTTGGCGAATAAAAACACGTGCAGAAGAAGTGACTGTCGGGGCAGTATGAAAGCCAGTCGCCGAGAGAGCGGGCTAACCCCTGACGCTCGTGCCTCGCTAACGCTGCGCTAACGGGTGACGTTCGTTCCTCGCTACCGCTACGCTAACGTCGCTAACGCTAACGCCAGATGCCTGCGGAGGAAACCCTCAAAGCAGCACTGGTCTCACCTCCTGCATAGCGCACAGCAAGCCAACGCGCTGCCCAAGTTTATGCGGTTCAATAAATTCAGCTTTTTGGCAATTTTTGCATAGGTCCTGCTTTTGCAATACCTTGCAACCAAGAAGTTAAAATGTTAAAAAGGTACTAACTTTGATTATACCTGAAGACCCCAAACGCAATTGACGATTCAAGTCTGTTTCACTTCAATTGCTCCTAAAGAGCGAAGATTCCGTCTTTGATCTTCTGTTAAGCCAATAACACCTGTAATATTCATCCCTTCATAGGGTTTAGGGATTTTCAAAGATACAGGTAGTTCAAATTCACCTTTGTCCATGCTTCTCAACTGAATGATTCCATTATCGATTCCACTGGCGATTTGTTGACCATCGGGGCTGAAGGCAACGGATAGGACTTCATCAGCTTCTTCCTGAAAGAACTTTATGGGCTTTTGATCGCGAACATTCCATAAATATATAGTTCCGTCTTGACAACCACTGACGAGGATCTGTCCATCAGAACTGAAGGCAACTGAATGTACCCAGTTCTTATGTGCCGTGAGAGTTTTGATGCACTTACCAGTATGAACATCCCATATCTTGACGGTGTGATCGTTGCTGCCACTGGCAATTAGCTGCCCATCGGGACTGAAGGCGATCGCTCTGACTAAGTTCTGATGACCTTGCAATTCCTTGGGTGAAGCATCAATGTGAACATTCCAAATCCTGATTGTACGATCATCACTGCCACTGGCAATGAACTGTGCATCAGGACTGAACGCGACCGATCTTACCCAATTCGTATGACCTCGCAATACCTTACGTGAGATACCCTGATGAACATCCCATATTCTCACAGTATGATCATCACTGCCGGAAGCAAGTAGCTTTCCATCAGGATTGAACGCAACCGATCTTACCCAGTGATTGTGATCTGTAAAAACCTGAAGACATTGCTTACCCCCATTCGCTTTAAGATCCCAGATTCTGATGCTGTGATCGTCACTGCCACTGGCAAGCAACTTACTATCAGCAGAGAAAGCTACTAACCAAATGCGGCTTGTATGTCCTCGTAAAGTGGTGGCGATCTTACAAGTATGAAGATCCCATATTCTGATCACCTTGTCTTCACCACCACTAGCTAAGAACCCTCCAACCCCCTTGACTAAACCGGACGAAGAAGAATCTGGGCTGAAAGCAACCGATAAAATCGAGTTAGAGTATCCCCTCACCATGTTGACGCACTTACCATCCGAGGCATCCCAAGTTCTCACAGTTTGGTCGTCACTACCACTAGCAATCCGCTGTCCATCAGAGCTAAAAGCTACAGACCAAACTCGATTATCATGCCCGTACAAAATGTTCAAGCACTTACCATCTGAAGCATCCCAAATTCTCACCGTGTTGTCATCACCGCCACTGACGATTCTTTGAGCATCAGAACTGAACGCTACGGACCTAACCCAGTTATCATGTCCTGGTAAGGTTATACGACACTTACCTGTACTAACGTCCCAGATTTTCACAGCGTTGTCATCACCGCCACTCACAATTTGTCGCCCATCAGAACTGAAAGCCACTGATCTTACCCAGTTCTTATGTCCTGTTAAAGTCTTGAGGCACTCACCTTTTTGCACTTCCCATATTTTGATAGTCTTATCTTCTCCACTACTAGCCAAGATCGGAACTTCGCCCCCTTTTATAAGAGGGGTTGAGGAGTTTGGACTAAAGGCAACTGACCAAACCTTACCAACATGTCCTGTCAGAGTTCTTAGGCACTCACCAGCATCGACATTCCATATCTTCACGGTTCCATCTTCACTACTACTAGCAAGTAGCTTGCCATCATCGCTAAAGGTGACCGAACGAACAGAACTACTATGTCCCTCTAGTGTGCTGAAGAACTTACCAGTTTTAATATCCCATATCTTGATGGTTTGGTCTTCACTGCCACTGGCAAACTTTTGACCATCAGGACTAAAAGCGATCGAGCGAACCCAGTGAGTATGCCCTTTACATATGGTACGTCCTTGTCCCTGAAATAAGCAAATTTCGCCATTGGATGAACCGATCGCCAAAGACTCTCCGCTAAAGGCAACTGACAAAATACTGCCGAAGGGTTCTTTAAAAAGAGAATCATCCAGATGAGCACCTGTAAAATTTGTATTTTGCAGGTTGGCATAAGTCAAGTCAGCACCTTTAATGACAGTTTGGCTCAAATCCTGACCTGCTAATGCTTCTGAATCGATTTGCAACAATACTGTTACAGCATACCCAGCAAGACACCCAACTTCCTTTTCCGTTTTGCTGCGCGTGGCTTTGATAATCTTCAGCAAACATTCAGTACCTGTTTTCGATCTGTCAAGCATATATTCGAGTAGCTCGAACATTCCCTGAGTGAGTTCTCTTTGTCTGTTCGTTCGCTCTCCCAGTTTAAAAGCATTGAATAAACGGCTCAATGGTTCGGTAGAAAAATCATTGAGCGGCGCAATTGCTATGACTTTACCCTCTTCATCCACTTGTCGTTGAAAATAGGAAGACCAAGTATAGGACTGAGGTAGAACTTTCTTGTCTACATGCGACACATCAACAGCCAGCTCTATAAAGTCTGGAGCTAATACTCCCAGTTGTGCAGCAAATTTATAGGCGATAAAAAACTCTAGGAAGGAGCGATGAGCTAACTCGTAGTCACCATCAGCATTTCGAGTTAACATAGACTGACCCATCATGTCGTAGCTCCAGTGGTCTATCTCCTCGGGTGCCTGTACAATGGCACCAAATAATGAGCTAATTTGTTCGGGAAACTTTCGATAGTTAAGTTGCATTTGATCGTTCACAAACATCTCCCAAGACAGCTCGCATAAAAAGTAAAGCTTGTCAGCAGGAGAGGTAAATGTGCGCTCTGCTTTAATATCCCGAGCCATTTTTTGTTTCACAGCTAACAGATAGATGTGAGACAAGTCCACTGATTGACCAACTTCAATTTTTGGCAGTGCGTCCAGAATCAAGTCAATCATCACTGGTCGTCTAGCTAAATCCAGTAATTTATGATTACTAGTGACCTGTTCGACAGTAGCGTCTCTTTCGATAGTCGTCTGATTAAAGAGACGCGATCGCAGCACTTCACGGATTTGAACGTCGCTCAGTCTCTGGAGTTCCAGCACCTCAAATTGGGGACCACTCAGCTTCTTAACCAACGTTGGCTGTTCTACATCAATGGAATTTAACACAGCTGCATTTAGCAGGGCACGACCTTTCTCAACTTTGGGAAGATGCTCGCTACGGCAGGTAAGAATTACCTTGGCTCCTGCTTCTACAACCTTAGCTAGCTCCCAAAAGTTATCAATCACCTTTTGACGATCTACCTTACCTGCCATCTCATCAAAACCATCAAAGATGAGTAGGAGTTTGCCCATACTATTGAGTTGTTTGAAGACTATATTAGTGAGGGGAATATTGTGTATGGAGAAGAAAAACCATGCCAGAACATTTTCCACATCCAGTGCTTTGGCGTAATCTCGCAGTCGGATGAGTAGAGGTAAGCGAGGTCGGGGAGTGCCTTGCTTCTGGGCTTCTTGATAACGTTTGAGAGCAGTCCAAGCGTAGTGGAAAGCAAACCAAGTTTTACCAGTACCGAACTCTCCTAATACAGATATGTGTTTCTTATCTGGATCATCTAGCCAACGATCAATATAGCCATCAATCCAACCATTACCATCAGCGTAAATGCTGGATATTGGTTCACCTGTCGTTGGGTTAATCGCTTCTTGTTTGCTACAAGCTAAAGGAATGTAGGTTTTGTCATTAATACCCCGCTTTTGAAGTTGTTCCTCTAACCATTTGAAATACTGCTTAAAGTTAACCCCCTCATCAATGAGTTCATCAAATGTATAAGAAAATAGTGCCAAGTCTCGCTGTTTTCTGTACTCTCTGATCGCTTCACTTGCCGCAAGACTAAATTGAATTTCTTTGCTGAGTGTGTACTGAGCGATCGCTTCACGCACTGCACGACTAATACGAAAATCAGCAACCAACCATGCCTCGTTGGGCTTGTGTTCCTTAACAGTCTGACATAAACCATCCAAGTGATTCAAGTCAGCTTCACCTTCAACACCGCGTGCGAGGATGCGATCGTATCCCCCTCGCTTGGGGACGTGGATAATTATATCAAAACAATCTTCTTGCCGAATACCACCTGGGACGAAATCGTAGCCCAACGCCTCAAACCAAGCCCTCATTTTTTTTTCTAGATCGGAAGGCTCTTTAGATACTTGTGGTTCAGTTAATTTTGGATTGTCAAGAGCGTCAGTTCCTTGGGGAAGATCGCTTTGTTCCTGATGGAAATTCAAGTTGAAAGATTGGAACGAGCGATCGCCTTCGCTATTCGATGAGTCTGGTGTAGAGACTTCCGGCAAATCTGAGGAGTGCGAAGGCGACGATACATAGTCGGCATCATCCACCGATATGCTTTGATTTTGAGATCTGAATGATGCTCTAAGAAGTGCGGCACGAAAATTTCTTTTACTAACATCCTCTCCTAAGGTTTCGGAGAGCAACTTCCAGAACTTGTGGCTCACATCCCCCTTTAAATAGTTCGGTTTATAGGGCAATCCTTCTGCCATCTTCTCATAAGTCAAACCCTCCCAAGAACCGCGTAGCACTGCTAGTTCTGGATCTGTCAGCTTTCTACCTTTAGCTCTATAAACTGCTGACTCTACAAGCTCAAGAACATCTGTGAAATTCATCAGATAAGCAAAGGATAGGATTACCACTACCATGATAAAACATGATTTTGCTTGTCACAGGAAATTGTTAATTCCGTTTCTCAATAATCTTCATATTAACTTTATATTAACTTGATAATTCTTTATGGGTTTTTGATATGGAATCTGCTATCTTTAACGCTTAGTTTTACATAGTTGAAGGTTTTATACACAGACTCGTAATTCTTTATCAGTAGTATTGTAAGACAATATAATTCATGATTACTCAAGGTATATGTTCTCATAGTAAGCATTTTAGATCAGTAACTGGTAGTAATGGGATACTAGTAGACTTGTCAACAAACCAACATCCAACACTTTTGTATGGATGGGGATACACTGGGGAAAGAATGAATGTAACCGAAGAAGGGACTCACTTCGGGTTTGTAGTTGATGGTATAACTTACTTGACTACTGACCACGCAGGTTTTAACCAAGTATTCACCCTAGCAAAAGGTATGTACTTCTGCGTACCTGGTTCTGTGTCTGTTTGTGGTGGACGTGGAATTATGATTTCAAGTTCTGGCTACCGTGGGATGTTCATGATTGGGGGACCAATTGAGGAAAAAGGTAGGCTGCTTTACATGGACGGTTGCTCTGATGCTCTTTTAATACCACCAACAATTAAAGGTGATCCCTGTCTCAACCATTTACACTTCCCACTAGGTATTAAACAGACACGCCATACCCATCCTTCGATTAGGATCGGAGTAGTTACAAGTGGTAAAGGACGTTGCATTGTTCCAGAAAACGACGATGGAACTGGAAAAGATATTGAAATACTCTTAACTCCGGGTCAAATATTTATAATCCCAGAAGGTAGTGAGCACAGCTTTTACACTGATGATAGCACGTTAGATATAATTGCTTATCATCCAGATAGTGATATGGGACCAACCCATGACGATCATCCGATGATCAACCGAACTTTTGTTAATGATGTATCCGCTAGAGGCATTCAGGAGATACGAACAAAAAGTATTTCCTGAAATAGTTCTAAATTATTTTGAACAACCTAAACATCTGCGTATAAACAACTATAACAAAGCAAATAAGCATGATTAGCTATAAAACAGGTAAAAATACTTACTTTTCATCTGAATGTACCGAATGTGGGCTACAAAACACAAAAATTTGGGAATTTGGTAGCGTGTTAAGTCACCCTTACTTAGGTAGATATACTTCTGTAGGCAGAAATTACATAGTCAAGGTTGTTTTTCATAACTATATTGCTATGCTTATAAGTAAAGTAAGGTTAATATACTGACAAAAGCCATATAAGAGGAAGTTACCTCATGTTAGAAGGACTTTTTGAGAACCTTCATGCATGTATACCCATGGATTACCAAGGTACTATAGCACGTAAATTGCTTGTAGAATGCAATACGATCAGGATTGGTCATTTTTCAGAGTTTTCGATCACGGTAGCAGGGCATCCAAATAGTGACTTTCGATTTAAGAAGGCAGACTTGGACGCCTATATATTGGGACGAGGACTGCTGCTGGAACCTTGCGGTGTGGTGTTGATAGATGATCAAACTAGTGCAATAGATTACTTGGAAGCGAGCTTACTGAATATTCTTCAAACTACTGGTTTTGGAGAGGTTCAGCTCATATTTCAGAAGGGTTTTTTTGTGTGTAAAGTGACATTTTCTTATCGAAAAGACTTAAAAATCTAGAGTTTTACCCTTTGAGACACTAAGCAGTTACACAACTGATGGTGGGTATTGCAAAAATGAATAGATATGTTTGGCTGTCTAGAGAGAGTTGGATACCAACCCCAGAGACTAGTGTACGTGGACTACCACGCGACTAGTCTCTTGTTTTTTTTAAGAACAAGCTTAGAGGAGCTTACTTGCCATGACTTGTAAATACAAAGACCATCCTTTTCCCCCTTGCCAGTTTGAGCAGCACCCTAACAATAAAAACGTCTACTTTTGTCCCCACTGTAGAGAATCATATGACGTGCGGGAGATTGGAAATCAATTTCCGAAATGGCTAGTGTTCATCATTGCAGTCATTATTTTGATGATTGTTACTACTAATTCTAAAGCTCCTCAACCCACTCTAAATCATTCTCACACTACCAATACACTTCGGCTAAGTAGAACACCGCGTTCACCTTTATAACGTAATCGAGAGTGCGTTCCATCTGCTTCATTCAAACCACAACAATCAATTAACTAAGGACAAAAATCATGAAGCATAATCTTACAGACGACCATAATCTGTTGTTAAAGTGGGTATTGAAGGGACTCAAGTATTTTGTACTGGCACTAGTAGGTTTTGCGATCGCCTACGTTATTTCAATCTGCTTTGGTAGAGCAGATATGGGCATCAAACTACTACTTTTAGCAGCCAACTTTATTTTACGGTTGGGAATAATCCTCTTCTGTTTAATATTAGTGGCAATCATTATTGAGTCTTTGCGTTAGGAAAATTAGAAAAATTACTGCAATACGCAAGCTTAAAAGATTTTGAGCCAGAAAATTATGAAAACTCAGGTTTCTAAGATCCAGTTTTTACATAAAAACAACTTTGTAGATGTTTGGATGTTAATTGGTAACACACAGTTCCACTTCACATTCAGTTTAAAAGTTGACCAAATCACGAATGCTCACCTGCAAATCATCACTCATCAAAAAAGTTTTGGAAAAATATTTAGATTTAACCAACATATCGTTGATGAAGTAATGAATTTAGTCTGGATGTTTTATCAGGGTGCAAGCATTAAGTTGCCTGCTACTGTCGGAGATTTTGGCACTCCTGAACATGCCCGAAAAATTCAAAAGCTATTTGAATTTGAGATTGAAGTATAGTTGCAGCGATTTCGTGTAAAGCAATTCTATTTGAGTTACGAACGGTTCGTTTGAGTTGAAGACAGTTGACCGTCGCCAGTTAACTGTCAACTGTCTTTTCTCACTATTTACAAATCATATGAATTAATTTGCGAAAAGCCTTGCTTGTGCCCCTTGGGCAATAGCTTGCGCTCTTCCTAACTTGAAAATGCAGGTCATATTCTATTGACACAGACATAGAAGATATTTACACCAGCTTATTTGATTCATCTGTGAGATTTTGTTACTGATTAACCAACCTCAGGTAGAGTGAAACCTCACGACTTTTGAGTACGATGAGCAATAAGTGCTCACCAAAGAAGTGTGATGAATACCGCAGTATCAGCCGCCTGGAACAAAGTTCACAGCATGGTTATTGGTTTATTTGCCTTGCTACCAAATATAGTATTGGCTTTAATCGTCTTCGTCATCTTTGTCATCATTGGCGGAGTGATTAAGAAAGTCGTCAAACGATTAACGGGCGATCGTCGTCATGCTCGAAATTTGGGGCTGGTGCTGGGACGATTAGCACAGGGGACAACAGTTTTGGCCGGCTTGTTTATCGCCTTATCGATAGTGATTCCTTCACTCAAAGCCAGTGATTTGGTGCAGCTGTTGGGAATCAGTGGTGTGGCGATCGGCTTTGCCTTTCGTGACATTCTGCAAAACTTCTTATCTGGCGTTTTGATTTTGCTGACTGAACCGTTTCAGATTGGTGACCAAATTGTGTTTAAGAATTTTGAGGGGACTGTAGAAAATATCCAGACACGAGCGACAACTATTAAAACATATGATGGTCGCCGGATTGTGGTTCCTAACTCAGAACTATTCACGAATTCGCTAACTGTAAACACAGCTTTTGACAGTCGTCGTCTAGAGTACGACGTTGGCATTGGTTACGGGGATGATATCGATCAAGCAAAGCAGTTAATCCTAGAAGCAATGCACGAAACCCTAGGAGTACTGAAGGAACCTGCCCCAGATGTAATTGTTGTTGCACTTGCAGACTGCACAGTTAATATCCGCGCCCGATGGTGGATTAAACCACCCTTTCGCGCTGATATGCTTGATATGCAAGACAAGGTGCTCACTGCTATTAAGAATAAACTGACATCTCACGGTATTGACCTACCCTTCCCAACCCAGCAAATTCTCTTCCACGATCAAACAGAGGAAACGGATGGCGATCGCACTCGTCAGCGTGAAGGATGGCCGAGTGGTCGTGGTGAAGTGCCTCAGCCCCGGAGCATTGGTGGTTCGCTGAGGAAATTGGCACAACAGAGGGCACAAAGGAGAGGTAGTATAGAAGATGGCAACGGTGCATCCACTGAAGAAAACTGATCAGAGTTTACTGAGTGCAATTTAAATTGGTTGGCAAATAGCTTCAACAATCAAGTTTTTGATAATGGTTCATCTTGGGGAGCTGACTTTGGGTTAAACTCATCCACCAAAGTGACAAAGACTGCTGCTGCAGGCACCGCCACCAGTATACCTACCAATCCAAACAGTTCACCCATAATTAGAAACGCAATGATGACGAGCATCGGGTTCAAATCCACTTGCCTACCCACGATCATTGGCTGGATAATATTAGCATCGATTTGATTTAAAACTAAGAATAATCCCAAGACTAATAATGCCTTTGTTGGACCATGAGGAATTGTCAATGCGACGATCGCTGGCAAAATCGTACCAATAATCGAACCAAAGTAGGGAATAATCTCCAAAAATCCAGCAAAGACACCGAAGGAAATGGGTAACGGAACTCCGAGGAAATATAATCCAAGCCCTGCCCCTATCCCAACAAACAGCATTGCAATTCCTATCCCGAATATCCAGCCTCGAAGTCGATGCTCTATAGCCGAGAGCAATCTATAAAACCTCTCATGGTGTTTGCGCGGTATGACTCGCAAGACTCCTTCAATCGCAGAATTGGGATTGGATGCCATGTATATAGCTAAAATAACTGTACCTATGGCTTGAGCAGTTTGACCAAATGTATTGCTCAGCATTAAGGGAAATGAAATGAATAATCTTACTAGAAAATTCCTCAACTGATCCAATCCCAAAGTGAAATCGGGGACAAAACGCCATTTACTATGGATGCTAGCAACAAAGTTTCTTAAGGAGTTCACATAGTTTTGTAATTGCCCTAGCAAAACTTGCGTTTCTACGATGAAGTTTGGAATCACCACTAGCCCAACAAATGCACTAAACCCTACAACCAGCCCGATCAATATCAGTACTGCCAGCCACCGCAACTTGACAATCCTCTGCAACCACCGCCAACTAGTCCGCAAAACTACGGCTAAAAGCACCGCAACAGTGATTATCTCCACAACCAACACCAGTCTGTAGAGGATATACGCTATAACTGCCAAGAAAAACGTCAGAGGCGCTCCTTGGGTAAGTCGGTATCCTAAACTATCTTTATCCCTGGCTGACATTAAACTGTGTAAATATGTTACTATTGCCTATTTTTCAAGCTGATATTTATAGTGTGCCACAAAAATAAAACAAGCGAACGTGATATTTC
>JAQYWP010001206.1 GCA_029379285.1 Rhizonema sp. PD38 | reverse complement strand
GGCTTGCTATATGCCAGGAGTCCTACTGGCAATACGCAAAGTCCTCGAGCTAAAGTCTTTAGTATATGGATTAGAAAAGATCCTGTGACGACTCCATACACTTTTGCTGTGCAATAAGTGTAGGCTTCTTTAGAGAAGCGCGTCATTAACCTTACTAAAAAACTGAGATCAGAGTCTTCAGTAGTCAGCAGAAAGCTTAATTCATCCAAAATCCACGCATTCAAAATCCAAAATCATGTTAGTTCCTCTCACGCGCAAGAAATTTGAACAAGTTATTCCCCTGATTGCTAGTGGTCCGCAGTACAATTACTATTGGGGGAAATTTTCAGATTTTCTACAGCGGCTGTTAATTTCTGTCGTTGCTGTAGCGATCATTCTGCTCGTGAAAGTTTTCTTCAGACTTGATTTTGGTCCAATCTTGTTTCTACTAGGGATGGTTGGCGCTTTTTACTGGTTATGGGGACCAGTGTTTCGGGCGAGTATGCGTAATGTTGAATGTCGCCGTTACAAATATAGTGGCTTTTTCCGTGGTCGAGTGCAAGATTTCTGGATTACCGAAGAGTTGATAGGGAAACAGGAAACCGTTAACAACAAAGGCGATTTGGTGATTGTCGAAAACCGGGAAAAACGAATTAATCTAGAAGTGGGTGATGATTCAGGATTTACTGCTGAGTTAAAAGCACCATTGCGAGCTTCTCTCAAAGCTATAAATCGCGGTCAAATTGCGGAAATGATCGTCATGTCGAATACTCCTGATTTAAGCAGAATTGAAGAAATTACTGATGTCTATATTCCCAGTCGCGAATTGTGGGTAAGCGATTATCCTTATTTGCGACGGGATTTCTTTACTGAAATCAGTCGCCGCTTGCGCGAGCCCCAACAGGAAAAACCTCGTCGCCGCCGCCGTTCAAATAGTGAAGATTGAAAAAGAGTGAGGAGCGAAGAATGAAAACTCCGCGCCTTATATGCATCTATTCCACTTCATCTCTCTCCATAAGCTTGCCAAGCCAAGTCTACTAATCCATCGACAATGGCTGCTGCCACGACAGCATTACCTTTGTGACTGTCAATAGTAATGTTTGGGATTAAAGAGTCACGCAACCGTTCTTTAACCGCATCTACATTCACGAATCCTGGAGGCGTAGCGACGATTAAAGCAGGTTTAATTTCTTCTGCCTCAATTAAATCAATGATCGCACTAAGAGCAGTTTGTGCTTGACCTAAGACAATTATGGCTTCTGGATAACGTTTGGCTAGAGTTTCAATTCCCCAGGCAACACGAGTTTTGTCTTTTTGAGGACGAGTAGGCGTGTCTAAGCTACAATACAGAGAATTTGCAAAAGTGTTTTGAATGTTGTCGGCGATACCCACCTGTACCATTGGGACATCGACCACAATGGTAGTACGTGCCGCCAGTGCTGCGGCGGCAGCTTGCAAGGCTCGTTCCGAAAAACGAATCAAAGATTTGTACTCAAAGTCGCATGTAAAGTAAATCACCCGTCGGACTATCTCATACTCTGCGGGTGAAAATCCAAGATCGCCTACTTCGCGATCAATGATTGCCAAACTTTGAGCATCAGTTATATGCCATTCCATCAATTCACCCGCTTTATGCTAATAGCCTTCAGCTTACCAGCTAATCCATTGCATTGGGAGAAGACCGACTAAAATTAGGTGACAAATAAGCAACCAAAGCACCGACGAGAAAACCAATGATGTTGCGAACCAGAGGTAACCATTCTTGAGTCCTTGATACCACCGGTCCAATACCAAAGGCAATGAACAAGATTCCCCACAAAGGAGAGAAAATTAAAGCCCATTGCCAAGCAACTATTTGTCCTTTGCTACGGGGTTGAGCTGCAAATCCACAAATCACCCCACCAAGAACTGAACTGATGAGAGTAAGAATCCACTGCTCTGATGGAAGTCCAGGAACAACATTACAACCGCCCCGACTCAAACAGTTTTTAACCGTTTCCATGGCTTTGAGGATGGCTTGATCTTCTCCTTCCTCTCGCACATAGTACAAATTGCCAAAGCGGGTTTGCAATTCTATCCAAAAACTACGTGGGAGCAGATTGTAAACCGCGTCACCAACACTAAAACTGAGAATGTTACCGCCGCGCGAATCAGCAACAAGTAAAATACTTTTGTCGTCCAAACCCCAAAAATTGATCACTGCTCTACCTGGGGTGCGGTCGAACTGGGTTAAAACCCTTAGTTTCCAACCAGTATCGGCTTCAAATTGATCTAAGTCTTTAACAAGCTTCTGTTCTTGAATCTCGGTGAGAGATTTGGCTAAGTCTACAACTGGGGTTGGAGTGTCGGGTAGTAAATCGGGATTTTCATAAGCATAAGCGTTAAGAGAATGCGTCACCCAAATCGAGCCACTCAAGAAAAATATCGCAATAAATGCCAGAATTCGTCGCCAAAAACAATGCTGCATGGACGTTTTTATGAAAATCTCAAAAGTGAAAGCGGACAAGTCGTTTTATAAAGTGAGAGATCTTTACACTTTTTAACTTTAATCTAATCTTGGGGTTACGATCAAAGCCTTTGCCGCCGAGAATAGAAAATCGTTAATATTAGAAGCTTGCCTAATAATGGAATGTAAAGCGCAAATCCAATCTGTCCATTAGAGTTTGAAAAACAAGCGAACGGGACGTATGAGTGAAGGACTTGCCCCTTCTCTACACACGGATTTTTGGTGGGGTGGTTGCTCCTCCATGCAGGACATTCTGACTCACTGCTCATTTCACCTTAATAATTAGAAAGCGCATTTGTTATACGGCTATCCAC
>JAQYWP010000213.1 GCA_029379285.1 Rhizonema sp. PD38 | reverse complement strand
TATTTCGGTTGAGGCAAGACTTGGAGGATGAGAAGACAGGCAGACTCCGGAAGATTCTTTAACGGAAAAAGCCCTTTTGAGCCAATTCCCGTCAGTTAGTACAGTCCCATGAGTGGTTCGGTTTTCCCACCTAGTCTACTTTCCTTCGTTGTCCTCCAAGTCTTGCCAACACCCAAAAGTAAAAAACCTACACCTGTGAGCCCCCAACCCCTCCCCCTTCGGGTTCGCTAGTCGCCTACGGAGGGAAACCCTCCTGCAGCGCTGGACTCACCGCTTGCGGGGAGGGGAGACAAAGCGTAGCTTTGGCGGGGTGGTGTTATCTTTAAGGTTAATCAAAAGGACATGATATAAATTGAGTGAACTATAGCACTTTGAGGTTTCACTCTCGTAGTATTGGACGGCAAGCAGTTTTAAAAAAACCAACCGTATGAGTGCAAACCTTTACCTAACAAGTTAACTCCTAGATAGCAAATCCAAACGACGACAAAGCCAAAAGCTGCTAAAATTGCTGGACGAAGTCCTTGCCAACCGCGAGTAATGCGGGCGTGGAGGTAAACAGCAAACACTAACCAAGTCACCAACGCCCAAGTTTCCTTAGGATCCCAACTCCAGTAGGTACCCCACGCTTCGTTAGCCCAGACTCCACCAGCGATAATTCCAATCGTCAGCAAGGGAAATCCCAGTCCGATGATTCGATAGCTGATGTTATCCAGAGTTTCAGCAAGACTGAGACGCTGAGGTGAAAGGGGTTCGGAATTTTGGATTGTAGATAATGGATTGTGGATTGGAGTTGAAGTCACTAAATCTATGACTGCAGTTTGACTATTGCCATCATTGGCAAAACGTGCTACGCCATTATTTTCTACAACAGTTGCTTGTGGTTGAGAAGTTAACTCGTTCGCCTTGTACAAGCGGTAACCGTTGCTGCGATAGCCACCCGTGCCAACAGAACTACCTTGTAGTTGGATGTTCTGCCCGCGTGTGACAACTAGGAAGGCGATCGCCAGCAGCGAACCCACCATTAAAGCTGAATAACTTAACATCATTACACTGACGTGCATCATTAGCCAATTGGATTTGAGCGCAGGTACTAAGGGTTCTGAGAATTGCATCTCCGATGGCAGCGTCAGGGTGGCAAAAGCGGTAATACTCATTGCCACAGGTGCGGTAACAACTCCTACTAAGCGACTGCGGCTCGTGTTTTCGGCAATTAAATGGACAGCAGTAATTCCCCAGGTTAAGAAAAACAGAGATTCATACAAATTGCTAAGCGGGAAATATCCTGCCTCTATCCATCTTGCCCCTAGTAGGGTAGCTATGCACAAATTAGCGATCGCCATTCCAGCAGTTCCTAAAGCCGATAAGTATGGCAGATTCGGGAATGCTGCCCCACTCCAATAAACAAGCATCGTCAGGAATAGGATGCTAAAGGACGTATTATCTAACCAGTTCTGGAGTACAACTAAATTCATAAGTCCTCTGCTATCAAGAAATCTTTATTGAATGGATTCCATTCGATTAGATCTTATCTCTTTTAGGAGCATCACAAATTACGTAAACGAAGTATTTTCAAGAGAACCCAGTTGTCAGAATACAGAATAAAAGAGGGTAATTCTCATAAATACATTTAGCTGATTTAAGAAAGGACACTTTGTCAGGCGAAGGCTTTATATTTCCTGAAAAAATCTTTTTCTAATTTTCATAAATAAATGATATTGCAAGTACACAAGTCTTAATTTTCAGTTCTGAGGATTTCCTTTGATCACGTTTGATTAGCGACCTAAATATCCTTCTGCTTCTAATTTTTGTATAGCTCTTTTCGCAGCATCTATTCCATATTTTTGCCCGACAACTATGGATTCTTGACTAAGTTGAGGAAGAAGCATAATTGTTTTTTTCCCCAATGGTGTTTGATAAAATGTAATCAATCCCTTAATGTCTTCATCAGAATAATACTTACTATAAATAGGAATCAGTTGTTGGACTACATCATCTGTATTAACTTCTGCCAGAAAAGTATCCCAAAACTTTTGTGGTACTTGTGGATACTGAGATTTTATACTACTTACCGTTTGGATAACAATCTGTCGGGATAGACTTGATGAACCTGTGATCTTGAGCAATTGTTTGATATTATTAATTTTTTCTGTTTCTTGAGTCGTCATTGGTACATTACTACTATCAGTCGCTGTCTGAGCCAAAGCGACTTCGTTCATCGTAGTAAAGAGCGAAAGGAGTATGGTGGAAACAAAAAGTTTGAGTTTCATGAAATATATAAGAGTGATTTTGAGCAACCCTTATATATTTATGCTTGTTCATTCTTGAAAATGTCAAGCCAACACAGCCAACCACCACTAGATCCTCGACTTTTCTCTTGAAGTCGAAGTCGGGGATCTATACAAATCAACAACCAACTTCTAACTTCTAACCACCTTAATAGTGTGCAAGCTATTATCGGCACAACCACTTATAAATCCACCTATTGCCTGTATATGTTGTAGATATTCCACTGTAGCTTTGCTGATCGCTTCTCCAGGCATTAAAACTGGAATTCCTGGAGGGTAAGGACAGATAATTTCCGCACAAATGCGATCGTAAGCCTTGGTTACAGCCACCGTTTCTGTATCGGCAAAAAAAGCAACTCTTGGGGAAATACGCCGAATATTCTCCACTATATTGGAAAAATCATTGCTTACAAGAGTTTTAAAGGTCGCAATTCTGTTCTCTACTAAAGGTTGTGGGGGTAGTATTTGACAATACTCTTGTGCAAGGATGGTGAAACCTTCTACTAATCGGTCAATATCTTCTTGAGTATTACCCAAGCTAATAATAAACGTGAGATGTTGCAGTGATGGTAATTCAGCTGTAATACCTAGCTGAGCATTGAGAATTTCATCGGCTTCAAAGCCAGTTAAACCCAAGCCAGAAACAGTCACGGTTAACCGGGTGATATCTAAAGCAACAAAACCCGATCCCTGATTGCTCCCTAATCGGGGAGCCAGTGCCGTCGTGCGCATCTCAAGAGCGTTGAGGCAAGGAGCAGGGGTGGTTCCGATGTCCAAAACTGATAATCCGGGAATTTGGCTAATACGTGTTCTCGCTGCGTCTGCGAGTTGCAATGTGCGAGACATTAACTCTTTCCCGTACAGTGCCATTTGTTGGCGGGCAGCATCTAAAGAAGCGAGAAGTAAATAACTGGGACTGGTAGACTGTACTAACTGCAACGCTTTACTGATGCGATCGCTCTCGATCCTATTTCCTTGTATGTGCAGCATTGATGCTTGTGTCAACGCACCAAGGACTTTATGAATGGATTGTACTGTTAAATCGGCACCTGCAGCTAAAGCTGAAGTAGGCAGTTGGGGATGAAAGGCAAAGTGTGCGCCATGTGCTTCGTCTACAAGTAGTGGGATATTGTATTGATGAGTAAGAGATGCGATCGCACTCACATCACCACAGGCTCCGTAGTAAGTTGGATAAACCATCATTACTGCTTTAGCGTCAGGATGCTGTTCTAATGCTTTTTCGACGCTGTTAGGGATAATGCTGTGGGCAATATCCAAAACTGGATTGTATTCTGGATTAATAAAAATTGGCAAAGCTCCAGAGAGAATTAAACCAGCGATCGCGGAAGAGTGTACATTGCGCGGCAAAATAATTTTATCTCCCGTGCCACAAGTTGCTAGAATTGCCGCTTCAACTCCACAGGTAGAACCATTGACAAGAAACCAAGTACGTGCTGCGCCGAATGCTTCTGCTGCCAGTTGTTGGGCTTGTTGAATAACGCCTTGGGGAGCAAAGAGGTTATCTAGTTCATCTAATTCTGGTAAGTCAGCGCGAAACACTGCCTTGCCGAACAAATCGGCTAAAGGTTGAGAAATGCCTTGTCCCTGCTTATGTCCTGGAGTGTAAAACGGGGCATGAGGATGTGCTGCACAGACTTTTAAGGTGTCTAATAGAGGTGTTTGATTTTGATTGAGCATTTCTGGCTAAATGAACCGCCAAGGACGCCAAGGACGCCAAGGAGGAATAGAGATTAAGAATCGTTCTACAGAATAACTATTTTGGGGGATGTTGGCAGTGTTGCTTGTCTTCTAGGTTAGTAGGGTTGAATAATCTGAGAAAATTTACCATGATTAATCCTAATCCTGGCCCCTTAACTGAGCCAACAATTCCCAACACTGAACCAAATCCACTACCGAGTCCCACTCCAAATCCGCTACCGAGTCCCACACCTGAATCAATACCAAGTCCAGTACCCGAACCAGTTCCTAGTCCGATTCCCCAGACTGTTCCAGGAACAATTCCGCAAACAATTCCCACTCCTATTTAACCATTCTCTTTCCCCCTCTCCCCTAACAGCGAATCTATTGGTGGGGTACTATAAAAATTGATCTCAAACCAAAACTCTAAACCCCAAAATGTTACGAGCTGGAATTGTCGGACTTCCCAACGTTGGAAAATCTACTTTGTTCAACGCCTTGGTTGCCAATGCCAAGGCAGAGGCTGCTAACTTTCCCTTTTGTACGATTGAACCAAATGTCGGTGTAGTCTCAGTACCAGATGAGCGGTTGAGCGTTCTTGCAAAAATTCACAGTTCCGTACAGATTGTCTCCGCGCGTGTTGAGTTTGTCGATATTGCCGGTTTGGTTAAAGGTGCCAGTCAGGGAGAGGGACTGGGTAATCAATTTTTGTCCCACATTCGGGAAGTTGATGCGATTGTTCATGTGGTGCGTTGTTTTGAGAATGACGACATCATACATGTTGCCGGTTCAGTAGATCCTCTTAGGGATATTGACATTATTAATCTAGAGCTTGGTTTATCTGATTTAGCCCAAATTGAGCGACGTATAGAACGCACGCGTAAACAAGCTCGTACTAGCAAAGAAGGGCAATTTGAACTAGCACTTTTAGAAAAACTAGCTGCTGCATTAAATACGGGTAAATTAGTTCGACAGGTGAGTTTGACGGAAGAAGAAGCCGAATTGATTAAAGGATTTGAACTGCTGACAGCTAAACCAATTATTTATGCGGCTAATGTATCTGAAGATGACTTAGCAACGGGGAATGAATACGTAGAAAAAGTGCGGCAAGTTGCAGGTACTGAAAATGCACAAGTGGTTATAGTTTCCGCACAGGTAGAATCAGAATTGGTTGAGTTACCAGAAGAAGATAGAGCCGATTTTCTAGCATCTTTAGGTGTCAAAGAAGGTGGGTTAAAATCTTTGATTAGCGCGACTTACACTCTGTTAGGTTTGCGCACTTATTTTACATCAGGCCCTAAAGAAACCCGTGCTTGGACGATTCATGCTGGAATGTCAGCACCGCAAGCAGCAGGTGTGATTCACAGTGATTTTGAACGGGGATTTATTCGTGCTGAAACTGTTGCTTACAACGATCTGGTAACTTCCGGATCGATGAATGCTGCTAAGGAAAAAGGATTAGTTCGTAGTGAAGGAAAAGATTACATCGTTCACGAAGGCGATGTGATGCTGTTCCGGTTTAATGTGTAAACTACAAGCATTTAGCTATTATGCTACCTTGCTTTGGGCTGTAAACTCCAACGTGAGCTTTCAGCGCTTTTTTTTGTAAAAATAACAAAACTTAAAGTAGTAGAGCCACATCTTTACGCTTTTTAACAAAAGGCAGAAGTCCGTTCAAGGTAGCGTCTCCGCAGGAGAGGGCAGCTATGTAATGCCCTTGTACTTCTCTCTGTTCCTCTGGGAGCAAGGGTTTAAGTCCCCCACCATAATCTCTGATTTAATGGCTTGCAATTAGTATTGGGTTGAAACCTTTACCATATTGCATACCTTTTGCCATCTGCCATCTGCCTTCTTCACCTGCCTAATTGTAAAGAAGGTTACAAATAATCACAACTTAATAAAGAGTAATGCGAATTCTTATTAAATGGTTTTAATGTAACAATTCAGTGGCGTTTGTAGCCTGTTGATAAATCAACATTCCGGCAGTTGACCTTTTAAAGTTGAGAAATTTAGTATGAGCAGCAATTTAGCAACCAAATTGCGTGTAGGGACAAAAAAAGCCCACACGATGGCAGAAAATATTGGTTTTGTCAAGTGCTTTTTAAAAGGAGTGGTAGAGAAAACCTCCTACCGCAAACTAGTCGCTAATTTCTACTTCATCTACTCAGTCATGGAAGAGGAGATGGAAAAGCACCGCAACCACCCGATTATTTCTAAAATTAACTTTCCCCAGCTTCACCGCAAGCATAGTCTAGAGCAAGATCTGAGCTTTTACTTTGGTGCCAACTGGCGGGAACAAATCCAGCTATCAACGGCAGGAGAAGCTTATGTACAGCGCATCCGGGAAATATCTGAAAAACAACCAGAATTGTTAATAGCTCACTCCTACACCCGTTACCTTGGCGATCTATCCGGTGGACAGATTCTTAAAGGTATTGCTCAAACGGCAATGAATATTACTGATGGGCGAGGAGTCGCGTTCTATGAATTCGCTGACATTCATGACGAGAAAGCATTCAAAGCTAAATACCGTCAGACGTTGGATGAATTACCGCTTGAGGAAGCAATGCAAGAACGCATTGTCGATGAAGCCAACGCTGCCTTTGGGATGAACATGAAAATGTTCCAAGAATTGGAAGGCAATTTGATTAAAGCGATCGGTCAAATGTTGTTCAACACCCTCACGCGGCGTCGGACACAGGGCAGTACTGAATTAGCAACTGCTGAATAAATTACGACAAATTAATCTTGTCGTTCATTGTAGGGGCAGCACCCTTGGGATTACCTTAGCAGAGTAGGGCAATCTTGGGGAGGTTGCCCCTACAGTCTTCATTAACTACTCCAAAGAAGCGCCTGTGTAAGATAAGATAATGCAATTTCTTCTACCCCTCCCTAAACGGTAATATAAAGCCGAATAAACCTCTACGCCTAGTCATGCAAGGAGTGGGAACTCGGTTTGAGCAATTTTATGATCGTCTTTGGCAAGCAGAAGAAGCACAGCACACTGGAATCAGAGCGACAAGTAAATGCCAACTTTCAGCCTGAATCTGCGTAACTTTAGTTCGCAGTGTTGGCTCAACAGCTTAGTTTTTATCGGTTGCGATTTGAAATCGCTTGACACCTCAGTTACTTAACTTATAACTTATTTCTTCCTCACTCCCCACTTCCTCTCATGACAATCTCTCTTATCTTCAACATTGCCAATCTTTCTGTTTTACCTTTTTGGTTGTTAATGATTTTTCTACCCAAGTGGAAAGTCACGCAACGAATCATGGAATCGTATATTCCCTTTGTTCTCTTAGCAGTAGTATATTTGTACTTATTCGTAATCAGTATTACACCTGAAAACGCTCAAGCTTTATCAAATCCTCAATTAGCCGATATTGCTAGGTTTTTTGCTGATGAAAAAGCCGCTGCAACTGGCTGGATTCATTTTTTAGTGATGGATTTATTTGTTGGACGCTACATTTATTTACAAGGACAGAAAACAGGAATTTGGACAATTCACTCTCTGGCACTTTGCTTGTTCGCTGGTCCTTTAGGTTTGCTTTCTCACATCTTAACTTACTGGATAACTCAAGCATTTTTTCCGCGTTATACTAATGATGTGGCAGCGATCGCAGAATAAAAGCCATCGTAGATTTATTTGTTAATGATGGGACGGACGAGATTGATCTATTGACGCTAGAAACCCGATTTCGCCGTAATCGGGTTTCTAATTTCTGTGCGTTTCATTGAGTGAGACTATTTCAAACAATAGTTTGCATCCAATAAGGTTTACTCTTAAGGCTGGAAAGTTTATACACTTATTGTTTAACTGCCGAGTGTACGCTTACTGGATGCTTACAATTAAGAACCTTTAGCATCTTTATAGTCAGCATCTACCCAACAACGCGGTAAACTCTCGCCTGAAGGAAAAATTAGATTATCCTTTTTGTGAGATTCTGGTTGCTCTTCTTCTTCACCTGCTTGTTTTTTTGCTTGGACGGCATCTTTAGTGGGATTTATCAAATCTATAACATCAAGAAGTTCTACCAATGCCTTCGTATCTTTGAGTTGTAGAAGCATAGAATTAACCTACTATAGAAAGGGTTGACTGAAAGCATTAAGAGCAGCGATAAAGCGAGTTATTTAAACATTTAAAAAACCTTAGCTTAACCTCTAAGGTTATAGATGCCGATAACTGATTGCTGATGGCTGAATGCTGAAAAAAAATTACATTCCGCGCTGATATTTTTCCACTAAATCTACGAGACTGACTTGACATTGTAATGGCAGTAAATCAATCAGAGAAAGTTCTCTTCTGCCACCACCAATTTTGACTTCAATGGATTCTAAGACTTTTGTTACTGCGTCTTCGTCCACAGTCTTATCAGAGGTAATCAAGGGATACATTTGTTCAGCTACTAAAGTATGCAGCTTAGCGTCAGATAAGTAAAGATGCCATTTGGCAATATCTATGTAGACGTTCTCACCAATTTCAGCAGCAAAAGCCTCCAGTAGTTCTGTAGTGTTAGTCTTCGCCATAAAAATACCCCTAATTAACGAACACGAACTCTCACTCAACTTAAGATTATTATTTGTCCGCCGAGACTGATACCACCACAAGTTACAATCACATCAACATCATCAGTCCATCTTCAGGTAGATTTGGATGGCGTTTCCGAGTAGTTAGCGATCGCTGAAATATAAGTCAGATGCATTAAGAGAATTATTATCCAACCAGCTGTGAGAGGAGGTAGCCATTGCCAGGTCACTGCTTTTAATGTGTGGAAAAACCACAACCCAGAATTAATTAAGGCGGCGATCGCCACGTGTACGGCAAAATTCATTCTGTCGTCCAACTTCCGGTAAGCTGGGTCATTGCGATCGGGTTTACGAGGCCAACGAGGAGGCATAAATATTTACAGAGATTCTCAAATGAATAAAATACAGATTTAGAGGAATCTGAAGTATATGTAGGTTTAAACTACATCAAATATCAGCAAACACGGTATCAGTATTAAACCTGTCCGTACAAAAGCCAGGAACAGCAATATTTTGAGTTCTTAACTCCTTAAGTAACAATATATATGATCGGTCTCAATTTGAGAATTTTTACGCGTGCTGCCTACAGACGAAATTTGGTGAACCTGGAGTTAAGAATAAAAACGCTCATATTAAAAGCGACTTTCCTGATAGATTTGTTCAAAATCCTTCCCCTCCCTCCCTCACAGGTGTAGGTTTTTTACAATTGGGTGAAGGCTTGACTTGGAGGACTTGGAGGTATTGTGGACTTGGGGGGAAAACCGAACCGCTCATGGGACGGTACTAACTGACGAGAATGGGCTCAAATGGGCTTTTTCCGTTCAATAATCATCCTTGTCTGCCTGTCTTCTCATCCTCCCAGTCTTGCCTCAACCGAAATATTAAAAACCTACCCTTGTGAGCCCCTCCCTCCCGAGTAAATAAGATGTTTAGGAGCCTGCTAATTCCCTAACTACTGCCAGAAATGCGTGTAGTACTGGAGACAGGTTATCTCGTTGCCAAACAATCGCCAAGGCAACTTCTGGTGATGACGGATGCAACTCACGATACACGACTGCAGGTCGCTGGAAATGTTTGACGGAAGCAGGAAGTAAGGCAACCCCTAACCCCGCCGCCACAAAACCCAGCATGACTTGCATCTCATTGACTTCTTGAGTCACCTTTGGACTGAAGCCAGCTTGTAGACATAAAGCTAAGACTTGATCGTAAAGTCCACAGCCACTTTCGCGTTGTGCCATTACGAAAGGTTCGTTAGAGAGTGCTTTGAGTGGCACTTTGGTTTGACTTGCCAGTGGATGGGTTTCAGGCAAAGCTAGAACCAGAGGTTCCTGTAAAACAGCTTCAACAACCAGTTCTTTGTCCTTTCCCTTAAGTGGTGGGACAATGAATCCGGCTTCTAACTCACCAGCGTGTAACGCTTGTACTTGTTCACCTGAAGTCATGACCAGAACTACCAGTTCTACCCCAGGATAGCGATCTCGGTAAGCTTTGAGAGAGGTAGGGACAATATCATAAGCAGAAGATCCCTCAAAGCCGACGACAAGCCGACCAATTTCGCCTCGACTTGCTCGCTGTGCCACCCGTATACTTTGTCCAACTTGTTCTATGATCCGGCGGGACTCTTCAAGAAATAATTTCTCGGCGTTTGTTAATTCAACTCGGCGTTTAGTTCGGTAAAAGAGTTCTACGCCTAACTCCTGCTCAAGTTGGCGGATTTGCCGAGTTAGTGGTGGTTGGGCCATGTTCAACCGTTTGGCTGCTCGACTAAAGTTTAATTCTTCTGCCACCATCAGAAAATATTGTAGCTGTCGAAACTCCATATTTTCCAAGAATTAATTAATACCTTAAGGGTATTAATAAACTTCAAAACTGGTATAAACCGAAAAGAAATCTACCTCTTTAGGTACATCTATCGAAGTCCCTCTTCAGGAAAGATTGTGATCAATAAGACTAACTATATCAATCCTAAATCATTCGTGAATAATAGATGTTGTTTGGTGGGCAATGCCCACCAAACGAAGAATTTCACAAATCAGATAGGACTG
>JAQYWP010001205.1 GCA_029379285.1 Rhizonema sp. PD38 | reverse complement strand
AGCGATCGCCATTGCTCCAGATTGGCTGATACAGTTGATGGTCAAAAAGCAACCCAAATGCCGTGCGCCAATCACAGTGAGCAGACATACCACTCATGTGATGCAGCCAGTAAGGAACGCTACGTACCGTCACATTGCAGCGCTACTGTCGCGGCTTCATCCCCACCGTGCCGACGATTATCAAGATTGGATCAGAGTCGGAATGGCGCTCTACTCCCACTCAAGAGCATTGTTGCCTTTGTGGGAAGACTGGAGCCGACAGTCGAGCAAGTATAAGCCGGGAGAGTGTGCTTACAAGTGGTCAACTTTCAATCCCACCAGGATTAGTATCAGCACCCTGTACTATCTAGCCCAAATCGATTCGCCCGTGCGTTACATAGCATAAATTAGTTATTTAAAGAACTCAGTAGTGCCTCTGAGTTCTTTTTAAGAATCGCTCACGCTCATGAAAAAGTGAAATAAATTTGGTTCTACTATTATGGCATCTCGTAAATCCACTACCGCAGCTATCCAGCCCATCGATACCTCTGCTTTCGGTGAGTACAACACATCTGACTACTGCGAAAAGCAGTATGCCACGGTGTACTTCGCTTTGCGCGAGTTGCAGGGGTTGTCGGTGAAGCGCTCTTTGGGGGATTCCTTCTCTTGGGATGAACTCAAAGAACGGTTTACTGAAGTCTTCGGCACTGTTGAAGAACGGCGCTATTCCCTTGAGCAGTTATTGGAATATGCAGGGCGTAAGTTCGGTAAGTCGCTGCAAGACTTACAGGAAATCAACGACCGTTCTTGGGCGCGGCGCAAGGCTCGTCAACAGCAGCAGAACAACGTTGTAGAACTTCTAAAGACTGCCGAGTATTAATCGCGTTATCTAGTTCCTGTTTACGCAGGAGCTAGATAGTTTTTTCCAGGCTAAGAAAGAACCTTTAATGCTTAAATTTGTGCAAAAATATTGCGGCTCAACTATGTGAAGAGATGATGGTAGTTATTTAATTATTCCGTTAAAACACTGCCATCTCTCTTCTAGCAGAAATATAATCATAAAATCGGAAGAATTCAGAAGCCAGAATTATAGAGTCAGCTATGGTTAAAGTCATAACTGAAAATTTGATGAAATCAATATACCAAAATTATATACTTTTTATAAATTCAGACTTCTAACTCAAAAAATGCTGGATTATTACAGAAAATTAATATTTTTTTGTAGAGACAGTACAAAGTTTTTCAGTAAATAACTGAAAACTTTTCCTCCAAATTTCATGAAAATAATATAAAAATATAACTAGTTATGGAAACAAACAACAGAGTAATTGATCTAGGTGAAAAATTTGGTAGTTGGACTGTATTAGACAAACAAAGCAAGCAAGTATTATGTCAGTGTGAATGCGGAAATCAAAAACTCGTCTACAGCCATACCCTGACAAACGGTCGGTCAACTAACTGTGGGTGTAAGAAAAGAAAAGAATCCATCCTGGTTGGAACAACTTTTGGGAGGCTAACAGTTATATCTAATATAGAAGCTAAGGGGAAAAGGGGTGAACTACTACTCCTCACCCTATGCAGTTGCGGAACCCAAAAGTATGTCAGCAAAAATAGCCTAAAAAGAGGACTTACACAAAGTTGTGGATGCCTTCAGCGCGAAAGCCTCAAGACCCATAAAACTGTCCACGGTCTCTGCCAAAGCCACGAGTATAACTCCTGGTTGCACATCAAGCGCATCTGTTCCAACAAAAATCACCATCAGTACAAGCATCATGGCGGGTGTGGAATTGAAGTTGACGCATCTTGGCGTAATAACTTTACCCAGTTCCTAAAAGATATGGGACCTTCCCCCGAAAGGACAGTCATATCGCGTATCGATCCAGAAGGCGACTTTGCCCCAGGTAATTGTCTGTGGATACCCAGAAAAGAGCGATACCGTCAGATTCACACCTCAAGAAAGAAAGAATTGCTTTTTTCTCATACCCCCAAACCAGTAGTTACAATTCGTGAGGTTAATATTTCACCAAACATTATCCAAGCAATTATTAAAGCTCATGCTGCTGGTGAAGCCAATATTAATAAACTTGCCACCGAGTATAAAATTAGCACTCAAGATGCAATAAATATTATCCTTGAACAACCCTGTCTTGCTTTCTCAAAAGCGGAGACGCTACGGGAAAGGCTGAAGATAGATATTCTGTTTTAACTCTGCCAGAATTACTGAGCCTGACGGCTTTTTGGAATCGAGATATTAACCTTTGATTCTATGGCAGAAGTTCTTACCCAACCCCAATTTCAAATCTTGACACACCAACACACCAATGCTAAAACAGGACGCATCTACTTTCCAGCATTGTTTTTAGCAGAATACTATCCTGTCGTGAATGATTGGCTCTTGACACAAGAGATTCAGTTTGAAGAACGAGATATCAAGCTTTACGGAGACGGTTCTTTCCGCATTTATTTTCATTCAAATTCTCTTAAAAAGCAATACTTACAACTAATAAAAATGCTGCCAAAAACAGCATTTGTCTAGCTCGTATTAGCATAAAAAATAGCTCCCCTTGATTGTTTGTGGGGAGATTATTTTTTTACTGTACATATGTCCGGGTAACTAGTTAACCCATACTCTCAGCCAACACCACGATTTATAAAATTGCGGTTTTGGCTCAAGGACACGGCATTACTTTCACAGTTACTAAGGCGATCGCTCTCTCGAACGACAGCAAAACAGTCGCCGTTTTTGTACCATCTGTAGTAAATAAATATGTATCGGCTCAATAAATCGGGGGTAGTGGTAATCGTGAGCGGGGAAGTGCGCTTA
>JAQYWP010000212.1 GCA_029379285.1 Rhizonema sp. PD38 | reverse complement strand
CATTTGGACCAGATTGTAAAGCCCTACCTATTTGTAATTTTTGAAAAACTAAGACAATAAATAAAGTTGTCATTAAAGCAAGAATAAATAAATATGTCTTTTCAAAAAGTGGGCGAGATTGGACAAAGATAAAGCCTGCTAAAATAAGCAGCCAAATTCCCGAACTGATCCAAACTGTTCCTAAAAAACTTAGAAGTGCGATCATCAGCATTGAACTGCCTGATCCTGCAAGGATTGCCCAAGGTAATAATCCCCAAGAGAGCAATTCTTTTTGATTTAGAGCAGGTGTAACTATTGTGACAGGGATGTTACGCCATGATGGTCGTTTGTTCAAATCTTTTAGGACTTCCTCTGCCGACTGATAACGCTGTACGTGGTTTTCTTGTAGCAAGCGATCAATAATATGCGCTAATTCCTGACTTATCGGTTGCTTCAAGTGCTGCTGCCAGTTTTGAATCCAGCCATAGCCGTGTCTTATCCACAGATCCCTCGTACAAATATTTGTTAGTAGGTGAAAGGAAGTTGCGCCCAAGCTGTAGAGATCGCTGGAGCGAAAAGCTTCACCCCCTTGCATTTGCTCTATTGGTGCATACCCAAGAGAACCGATCATTGTTCCTGGTTTTGCGATCGCTGTTGCCGTTGCTTGCTTAGCCACCCCAAAATCAATCAGCACCAACTTGCCATCGCTTTGAAAGCGAAGGATATTTTCAGGTTTAATATCTCTATGTATGACTTGCTGCTGATGTATTGCTTGCAGCACAGGTAACAGATCGTGCAAAAGTTCTCGAATCTTTGCTTCATTAAATACCCCCTGTTGTTGCAACTCCTGCAATAAATTTTGTCCTTCAATAAACTGCTGCACTAAGTACAGGTAATTATCTTCTTTAAAGTACGCATATAGTGTAGGGATTTGATGATGTTGTCCAAGCTGTTGCAGACGTCTTGCCTCTTGCTGAAACAACTCAGTTGCTTTTTTAAGTGACCAACTACCTTGCGCTTGCGGTGCCAGTTGCTTGACAACACATTGTTCGTCAAGTTTATCAACATCCTCTGCTAAATAGGTACGAGCAAATCCTCCGCCTCCCAAAGGCGCGATGACTCGATATCTACTCCTGAGAAGCGGTATCAAACCTGTCCCACAACTCACACAAAAATTTGTTCCAATTGGATTTTGAGGATGAGGGCAATCAGGATTGAGGCAGCAAATCATAAGCGATTCAAAATTCCAAATATAAAATTCAAACTTAATAAAACCAGTGATAGCAAGCCACAGGTATTAGCTGTATGCAAATTGTAGATGAGACAGCTTACTATTATGATAATTTTTTTTGAGCGAAAAAATATACATCATGTCGTATATAACATGATGTATGGGTGATAAATCTTATAGCAAGAGAGTTCAATCAGTACTAAAAAAGCATGTAAAGACTGTTGATGGAAAGTTTTTACTATTTATCCCAAACTAAAATTTTAAACCAACACCACCTTGTACAGCGAAAGCTGTACCACCATCACGAAAAGCATCGAAGGCAATAATAGCGTTACCAAAAATAACGGTGTTGCTATTTGGGATAACATAATCAACTCCTGGTTGCAAGGCAAAGCTAATTTGATTGCCTACAGGAGACGGCGTACTACCACCAGCTAACACAACTCCAGCTCCCAAGTAGGCATCAGTTTGCCAATTGATGGGAACGTCGTAGGATACTGTTGGCACAACTGCTGTACTCTGACCAATGAGAGCTTGAGCGCGAAAAGAAACTGGAACTTTCAGAAGCTTATAGCGGAAAGCAAGAACCCCTCCGGCTTGAACACCATCTGAAAGACCAACAGTTGGACCTACACCAACATAGCTGCCATATGCTACTTGAGCTTTTGCTGGTTGTACGAATTGGGTAAAACCCAAAAATGAACCAGCCAAAATCACAGACACCAAATACTGTAAACACTTCATAATCCCAACTCCTCACAAGATTTTGGATTAGTCATTATAGTTAGGAATGAGTACGTTTGAGTTCTGAATTAAAAACTCTTTACTCTCTTAAGGGCAACGAGGATGAATTCCTCCTTGAGTACAAATATAAGCTAGTTGCCTGGGATCTAAATTTTTAACTTGACTAAAATCAACTCCTTGCACTAGTGCAGATTGTGTGCCTACCACTGGTGTTTTGACAAATTGATCCGTTGGGTCCTGTTTACTAGGAGAGAGTATAGCTCCCTGAAAATTGGCTCCTGCAAGATTTGCTCCCCGTAAATCTGCAAGACTCAAGTCAGTATTTTGTAGGTTAGCGTTTTCCAGGTTAGCTGAGCGTAAAATAGCACCATTAAGACGAGTAGCACTTAGTTTAGCATTACGGAGATTGGCACCATCCAAATAAGCTCCTGATAAGTCTGCTCCTTGCCAATTTGTGTTAGTTAAGTTAGCAAATGATAATTGCGTTCCTATAGCTGTGACGCGACCTAGACTAGCACCGTATAGTTCAGCTTCATTTAATTTTGCCTCACTTAAATCCGCGCCAGTGAGAATAACATTTTCCAAGACCGCGTTCCGTAAATCAGCCCCCGTTAGCTGGGCACTGCTAAGATTAGCATTAATTAAACGCGCATTAGATAAGTTGGCTTTGTTAAGTATGCTACGGCTTAAATCAGTACGGTTCATCAAAACACGGCTCAGGTTAGCATAAGTGAGATTAACTTGTTTCATCTGAGCAAAGCTCAAATCAGCAATCCAATCATCGTCAGTATCCCATCGGCCATCTTCACCAGGTCCTCGGAAGCGACTCCCCTTGAAACTAGCTTGGTTAAGATAAGCAAACTTGAAATTAACTCCTGATAGATCAACTCTGTCGAGTATTAAGTTGAAGGAATTTTGCCCGGAGCCACTTTGACCTAATTGAACCCGGCTTAGATCCATGCCGTTTATTTGAGTGCTAGATACAGCCAGAATCTTGTTGAGCGTCCGCTGGTTAATATGTAACTGCTGTTGTCGTAATTCTCGCTGTTGGGGGCTGCTTGCTGTAGACTCCACATCCTTGGCAAGCAATTGATTTATGCGTTTTAAATTCGGGATAGCTAATGGTCCAACACTGACTAAAGCTTGTTGAATTGTATCCTGTAGGATGGGATCGGTTTCTTTAACCAGCAGATCGATTAGATATTGGATTGCTTGGTGGTTATTGAGAGTACCCAAAGCTAGAATTACGCTCCGGCGCTGCCCTTGGGTAGCGGCATTAGAATTTAATTGTTTTACAAGTGCGAGAAACTGTTGACTGTTGCGCTGTTCTGTGGCTCGCTGATTTTGCTGATTTTGAATGTAAATTTGGGTACTTACCAAAGCTACTAATACAGCAATCATACTTAATAGTGCGACTCCTACCAGAGTCAGACTTGAATTTTGCCGAACTCGCTGCCAAAGGTTATACTCCTGGCTTGGTTCTGGTGTAACTACAATTGATGCGATCGCCGCTTCTTCATCTCCTTCTAACCACTGAGATTGACTTTGCTGATTCTCTTCTAAAGATGAAGGCGTAAACGGCTGACTGGCATCTATTGTGTAAGTACCAGAACAGCGATCATGTAGTGCACGCCGCCCTTGTTTCCATGGTAACCCCCATGCTTCTCCTAACATCGATAGCACAATCAATCCCGTGAGAATACTTAGCTCTGGAAAGAAAAAGCTGTAGCGCCACAGAAAATAGGCAATGGAAATGGGCAGAGTCCAACGACCGATTCCCTCTCGTATTAAGACTGCTTGAAAACCTGGTGGTATTCCTTTAGAGGTCACAACTCGAACATAAAACCAACGTTTCGGAATCGTACTACCAGTTTTCGCTAGTAAGTATAATTGCCAGATGGATACTGTTATAGGTGCTAAAATAGCTACCGTCCATAAGAAATTAGTTGGCCACGCTACGTTACGAGTGCCAAGCTGCACGGGCAAAGCTAACGGGCGGGCGATCGCTCTTTCTGTTACTACCAGTATGGGGTTAAGAGGTACTCGGTTAATATCACCTCGAGAATTGGCGTACACACCAATACCATAGGGTACTAACCCACTGGCAACCACCAGTGTCATTTCAATAGCCCAAGCGGCAAATCGCCTAGTAGTTAGGGGAAGCGATTTGGCTCTTCCCGGTTCTTGCAAACGGTTGGGTTGATTACTACTTCTCCTCACAGTTGGGGTTGCCATTAGATAATTCCCTCTAACTTTATTGTTACGCCTTGGCTAATGTAGTTAAATCACGTGACTGAATACGTCGAAAGCTATTTAATACAATAAATTTGTAGTACACACTCAGCAACGCTCCTCGCCTCAACGGGAGCCAGTGCTGTTCAAGGCAGCGTAGGCGTGCTCTTGAGAAGACGGAGAGCCAGTACGTTCCTATATTGTGTTGAGGAACCGAACGTAGTTCGTAAACGAGGGAAACCAACGCTCCTATGCTTAGTAGCGGGAAACCCGTCATTCGCACTGGCTCGTCCATACGACTTCTAGGAGTGCATGGCGCTGGCTCCTCAGTAGTCAGCAATTGAATTGAATTTTGTTTACATCGGTAACAAAACTCAAATTCTCACAGGACTTGTAAGCTGAGAGACGAGGACTGAATACTTACAATTTTTATCCAAGGTACACTAGTAATGCTTAAAGTGACAAACCAATTGCACGGTACAGATCACATGTTAAGGAAGTAGGGCAACCACAAAAAAATTCTCACTCTCAACTTTACCCAATCAGAACTTTAAAGGAAAGCAGGAGACGAAGAGGTTTTTAAAATTTTTAGTTAAAGTTAGTTCTTAAATTATACAAGTAATTCTTTGGAAATCAACGTCACGGCTACTCTCTGTACACCCCTTGCCTAAAATTGGGAGAGGGGCTGGGGGCTCTCTGACAAGGGTAGGTTTTTTACATTCTGGTTAAGGTAAGACTTGAAGACTTGCAGACAAGGAAGATTCTTTGACAGAAAAAAGACTTTTCAGCCAGTTTGTTAGTTAGTACCATCCGTTTGAGCGGTTCGGTTTTCCCTCACTCGTCTACGTTCCCCCAAGTCCTTTTTTGTCTTGCCACCACCCAATTGTAAAAAACATACACCTGTTAGGCACCTGGAGAGGGAGAGAGTGTATGAGATACAAATGAGAACCGCCATAGTTATATTCCTTTCACAGAATGATTCTGATTGCAGCAGTGACTCCCTTGCCTCCTCGTTCCTTACTACTTACTCCCTACTCCCCTTTCTCCCATATTCCCTTAACTGTTTCAACAATTTTTCTTGAGATGAAGGGGAAGGAAAGATAGGGGTTGTTGGTTGAGACTGTTTAGTGTCACTTTTTAAAGCAGTAGGAGAGAGATCGAAAACCATCTGTTTTTGGTTTTGATCGATATTGAGTGTGGGAATTGCTGAAGTTTGGTTATTGATAACACGAACTTTTGCTGAGTCTAAGGTAGAGGGAATTGCCGGACTTTGATTATTAATAACAGCAGCTTTCGCCGAGTCTAGGGTAGTCGCAATCTGCACTTGCTGTTGCATCTGTTGTGTGGAAGACACTAAGGTACTTAGACCATTTACCAACTGCCGAAGATTTCGCCGAAACTTTGGATCACCTGTTAACTCATCAAGATCCGATGTAATTTTTTGTGTGTTTTCAAATGTGACTCTTGCAGAATCTAAAGTTTGTTGCAGTACTGTGACATTAT
This sequence comes from Rhizonema sp. PD38, assembly GCA_029379285.1. Classification (GTDB taxonomy): domain Bacteria; phylum Cyanobacteriota; class Cyanobacteriia; order Cyanobacteriales; family Nostocaceae; genus Rhizonema. Next base: position 4,882 of record JAQYWP010000212.1, on the reverse strand, counting down.
TTGGATTGTTTAAACCTTTAGTAATATCACGGAGATTAGCAGAAGCTTGTGCAGCATTTACAGAAAGAGTTTCTAAGTTTTTTATTAATTGTCCTTGAGTGATGCGATTCAAAGCAGGTGATAGGCTGCTAACTGTTGAGCGCAGTTGTTCGCTTGTTTGAGAGATATTGTTTAAGGTTGAAACAAGAGAAGATCGGTTAGTTGTGACTAAAGTATCGAGCTTGTTCACCAGTCTATTGGCTTGAGTTGCTGTGGTTCCGAATTGACGTGCTGTAACACGCACTTCATTTAAGGTTTGAGTGGAGGATGTCGTAAGTTGATTTGTGGCTCTTTGAACTGTAGCGCTAGTAGTAGAAATACTGTTAATTTGTTTTTGTAAGCTTTTGCCGACAACATTGAGACTGCGACTTAACTCAGCAACACTAGACGCCGCCAATCCAGCATTTTCCACAGTCTTATTGAGATTGCGATAGAATTGATCGCTACTGTAAGTAGATGTCAATTGTGTTGAAGAGCGAATAAGTTCATCAATACTGACCCCAATTTGACCCATTAAATGAGTGCCGTTACAGACAATAATCTGAGGGTCGCAATTTTTGTCCATTGGTTTAGTGACGACAGTTCCAGCTGGTATCGATGCTCTTGGCGTGATGTCGATAATGCCTTCGCTAATAAGTCCTGATTGATTGGCTTCTACCAGCAGATTATGACGTGGGATAACTAAGTTACGTTGGGCAATTTCAATTTCTACTTCAACTTTATTTGCTCCTGGGCGGATAGCAGAAATATTACCTACTTTGACACCACGATATCGAACAACTGCCCCTTTTTGCATTCCCCCTGCGTCAGTAAACTCCACAATCGCTTTGTAAGAATTCTTGCTGAATGTCAGTCTATTCAACCAGAGAAGAATTAGCCCTAACACCCCCAGTCCTACTAGGAATAGCAATCCCACAGAGCCTTCTCGAATTGAGCGCGATCGCATTTTATTCCTCTCCTAAAATTGTCCTAGCCAACAAGATGAATCGGTCCAGAGATACTCGCACTGAAAAATTGTCTAATCAAAGGATTATTTGTGTTGTCAATTTCATTAACTGTACCCCGCCATTGCACTTTACCTTCGTAAAGAAACACAATATTGTCAGCTGTTCGACGAATGGTACTATCTTGATGGGTCACAATAGCATAAGCACCACAAACTTCATGTGTACATTGCAACTCTCGGATTAAATCTTCTATCACCGTTGAGGCAATTGGATCGAGTCCGGCTGTTGGTTCATCGTATAGCAAAACTTCTCGTTTATCTTTGGGGTTCTCCGGATCGGACATGATAGCACGAGCAAAGCTGACTCTTTTTCGCATCCCTCCGGAAAGTTCGGCGGGGTATCGTTCGGCTGTGTCCGCTAAACCCACCATCTCCAATTTTTCATGGACGAGTTCTCGAATGCGCGATCGCGACATTTTTGAGTGTTGAAACAGTGAAAAACCCACGTTCTCTTCCACTGTCAGCGAATCAAATAACGCTGCTTGCTGAAACAGCATCCCAATATTAACTGGTTCAGAATGATCCTCAATCAACCCTTCTCGCCGTATCCCTTGTACGTAAACTTCCCCTGTATCAGGAGAAGTTAACCCAGCAATAACCCGCAAAATCGTTGATTTACCGGTACCACTAGGACCAATAATTCCTAGAGCTTCTCCCCGACAAATCGTCAAATCTACATTATCTAAAACCTTTTTATCGCCAAAAGCCTTAGAAACGCCTTTTAGTTCAATCAACGGTTCTTTCATCGCTTAATCGTTAATGGATAATGGATGGTAGAGTGCAAACGACTACTAATAACTGTACGGGCGGGTTTTACATTTAATCGTGCTTGGGGACTTCCAAGTTGTCTAGATTAAATCACTACTCATTAACTATTAACAAATAACAACTCACTATTAACCACTCACAACTAACAAATTACAAAAAATGCCAGATAATAATGTCATAGTCATTGGTAGCGGCATTGGCGGGTTAACTGCTGCTGGGTTGCTTGCTCGTTACGGTAAGCGAGTCGTTGTCTGTGAAAGCCATACAATTGCTGGAGGTGCTGCTCATAACTTTAGACGACGGGGATATGAATTTGATTCTGGTCCTTCATTCTATTGTGGTCTGACTGATGACCCTTCGGGTGACGCTCGTTCGCCCTTGGAAGAGGACTCGCTAACGCTGCGTTCGCGCAGCGTCTCCCTTGGGAGAAGATCGCAGTCGCCTCTGTCGGGAAAGCCGTCATTCGCGCTGTCTCACCAAAGTTTGAATCCACTCAAACAAGTTCTTGATGTTTTAGGTGAGTCCTTAAAAACTGTACGCTACGAGCCTTTAGGGCATTATCACTTTCCGGAAGGCAGTTTTCCAGTTTATAGCCATGCTCTTGCTTATCGTGAAGAAATCGCCAAAATTACACCTCAAGGTGCGATTGAACTCAAGCAGTTTGAAGAACGCTTGCTCTGTCTGTACGAGGGAATGAAAGGTATTCCAACCTTAGCTTTAAGAACAGATTGGCAGTTGATTCCTGTGTTACTTAGACGTTACTTGCCATCTTTGTGGAAAATTCTACCTCATTTGCCTATTCTCCAAGCATCTGTTGGCGATGTAATGGATGCAACAGTGCAAGATCCTTGGGTGCGGCGGTTCATCGACCTGGAATGCTTTCTACTATCTGGTTTAAAGGCGCATGGTACTATTGCTCCAGAAGTCGCTTTTATGTTAGGTGAACGCTCCCGTGGTGTTGAGTATCCTTTAGGAGGGAGTGGAGCAATTGTCAGTGCTTTAGTACGGGGATTGGAAAGGTGGGGAGGCAAATTGCTGTTAGGATGTCACGTCGAGCAAATTCTTGTAGAGACAGGCAAAGTGATCGGTGTGCGTTTGCGAAACGGTGAAATCATCAAAGCAAGTGTTGTCATATCTAATGCGAGTATGTGGGATACTTACAATCAACTATTACGTCCAACGGACTTACCTCCAACTTACAGAAATGTAGCATTAGAGACGCCTGTTATTGATAGTTTTATGCATTTACATTTAGGTATTCGGGCAGATAATTTAGAGAATTTAACAGGACATCATGTGGTACTCCACGACACTAGTAAGGATATAACAGTGCCGGGTAATACTTGTATGATATCAATTCCCAGCGTCTGGGATGCAAAACTTGCCCCTAGTGGACACCATGTAGTTCACGCTTATACTCTCGAACCTCACATTGGATGGGAACGTAATGATGAGTATCCACAAAAGAAAAGCGAGAAAGCACAAACTTTATATCATGCTCTAGAGCGTATCATCCCAGATGTTAGGGAACGTGTAGAGTTGGAACTTATTGGTACACCTCTAACCCATGCTCACTATCTCCAAAGGTATCGAGGAACTTATGGTCCGGCGATCGCTGCTGGTAAAGGAATGTTTCCCAGTATGCACACACCCATTTCCGGATTGTACCGTGTAGGTGACAGCACTATGCCAGGAATTGGTGTGCCTGCAGTAGCGGCATCTGGTATATTGTGTGCAAATAGTTTGGTGAACGTTCGCTCCTACACGGAAATCCTAGATAAAGCACTTAACAATTAGCTATTTACCTTGATTATCTGAAATGATGTTTGCTGCCGGAATGTAAGCACTGTTCATGTGACGTTCTCCAACGTTCTCATTTATTTCTTCATCTGGAGTGCGTTCTTCATTTACACCACCTGTATCTGGCTGATTTAAATCCAAAGACGTGGGAGGTTCCTTAGCTTGAGAAAAATCGATAGGTGGATTGGGTTTTTCAGAAGACATAAGTGTGAAAAAAATATGGTTCTCGATTATTCAACTTAACTGTTGTCAGAGTATTACACATCACTCACTTGGTAGACTGTGGCGTTGAAAAAAGTCCCAAATTGTCTTACTAGCGTTAAAACCAAGGTTTTGATTGAACTTCTTTAAGCTGGCATCACTAGAGGCACCTCCGGGCCAGAAATGTCCACCACCCATTACAGATGCTAGAATAACTTCTGTACCTTTACTACAACCGGAGTACCGAGAAACATTGACAAAAAAGCGATCCTTCGGATTGGGATCGGGAAGCTTTCGTACTTGGGGTTGTGAGGCACATCCATCATGTTGACGCCAAAAATTTACCGTTTCTGGGATGGAGATTAGCGATCCCCTTTGACTGTCATGATCGCCTTGATAGTGTACTGATTGATCGTTTGTACCATTAATCATCAGCATTGATACAGTAGTCGAAGGATGGCAACTAGGTTTGAATCGAATAGAAAGAGAACCCGCTACTGATGCAAACGCGGCAATGCGATCAGGTAGCTTACAAGCTAGAGCTTGGGTGAGTATTGCACCTTTAGAAAAGCCAGTAGCGTAAATTCTCCGGCTGTCAATATTTCTAATATGTTGAATATGCTCGAGCAATGCAGTAGTAAACGAAACATCATTTACCTTTGCTGGAAATATACCTCTAAGGCTCCATTCACCATCAAGTCCATCTGGATAAACGACAATAAATCCTTTTTGATTTGCCAAATCATTGAAGCGAGAAACTTGAGCGATGGAATGACCACTACCACCATGCCCGTGAAACACAATTACTAAAGGCATCGGCCGATCTGGATCGTAAGATTCTGGAGTGTAAAGATAGTAGGTACGCTTTATTCCTTGGTCATTTAACTGTCCGTCACTATCACTTGAGGAGCTATTATCTCCAGGCATCGTCGTTTCTTTTGCATCAATAAATTTGCAGGATGTTATAACAGTAATTGAAAACAGGCAAACAATAATATATCTGAAAAGGGCGAGATTTAGATAGCTATTCACAGTTATTTCACTAGAGAAAGATAAATTATTATATTG
>JAQYWP010001204.1 GCA_029379285.1 Rhizonema sp. PD38 | reverse complement strand
CTTTTGTGTTATTGCGATTGTCGTCAATAACCGCCTCAAAATGCTCCGAGATCGTCGTTTTTAGTAGTGATTTTGTATAAGGTTGTCCGTTTTTGTCTAGGAAAAATGTAGCGGAACGTTTTTTGCATTTACTACTAAATGATGTATTTTTAGCAGAATCTCTTAATCTGCTAGTTATTACCTAAATGTTAGGCATATAAAAGCAAGCTGTTACTGTAGTACACGGCTTGGCAGAGGTATGCGTTGTCGCTCTTATTAAAGACTAGGTGTCAGAAAAGGTGGGGGCTGAATCCTTCCGACACTTTGCCAGTAGAAGTCCAGAAGCTGGCAAAGAAGGAATATTGCTGGGCGAGGATCTTCGGAAGCGTGAGAACAGTATCGCTCTACTGTCCGGCGATCGCACGCCAGGTAGAATGCCAGCAAAGATAACGACAGGTTGTACTTTTCGCGCAGAACTCTTGGGTGCATAATGAAATTGCTCCTTCTTTACAGTGTTGGCTGTGGATGGGGAAGTCCTCCGGTGGTGGCACACCGGGGGCACATTTCGTTTCAACGTAATCGCATTTAAGTAAAATATTATCACGTAGAGCTCTATTTACGCTCTAATAGAGCTTAAAATGTCATAGGAAAATTTAAATCCTTTAATAATGACTGAGAAAAGACAACCACAAACACCAGAAGAAATACAAGCTGACATAGAAAGTCATCCTGAGCGTGGGAAGATTAATGACGAGTATGTTTTAGCATTAGACCGCCGCGAAGTACGAGGGAGTTGCAGTGGTGAATCTAAACGAAAGCTCATTCGGATAATGGCAGTCTACGGCTGGGATATGAGTGAGGGTTTATCATCTGCGATCGCCGCTTTGTGGGACAAAGAGAGACAAAATGTAGAAGCTCATGAACGCGAAAAAGCCGAGTACTTTAACGTAGATACTAAGGAAGTCCGCAATAAGCAGTTTGGAATTTATAAAGATAGGGGGCGGCGGAAAAAGGCGAACTTACAATATAAGCCAAGTGATGAAGACTAACTGTATGCAAGCGAAAAGCACGATATAGATAGAAAGACAAGCAATGTTCAGTTTATGGCAAATTATGTACTAGTAAGAGTGGCAGCGGCATTAAGGCAGCTTGGAATAGCGATCGCCTCGCAATCTAGTTGCCAAATATCGTAGTCCTAGGTAGTTAATCAGCGTCAATCCTCCTTGTTTGTGTACGTTCGCTCCTGATTGAAGGGTGAGAGGAATTAAAGCCCTACTAAGGAAACGACCGCCTTCAAGCTGACTCGCTCACTGGGTGGCGCTGGATATGGATAACAGAGGGTCAATCCCGACTCTGGATGGGGTGATTCGGTCTAGTCCCATAAATAAAAAACCCCGACGGCGGGGCAAACAATCAAACATAAACCATGTGGGGGTTTCTGGAAAAGTTGTGTGTGTAGCCTCTCATTTAATCGTCAAACTACTATCCCAATTCCAGACGAGATAGATGCATCTTACGAACCCTGAACACTGGCAGTTCCGGTGAGGGGCAAAAATTCATATGTCTCTAGTTGTCCGGATTCTGGAAAACCGATACCTCCTCCTGATATACTGGTGGTCAAAATTGCTTCAGTCTTAATCTGAACAGGATTTTTCTCACCTACTACTTTTGGCAAAAGCACACTTAATAGATTCTCAGTTGTTACTGCACTAAAAACTTCACTATCAAGAACAACCGTAATCAGTGTGCCAATTTTTGTGTCCTGTTGGACGATATCTTTACCACTGAACTCGCGCACTAAGGTTGGGGGTTTTCCGTAAGTAAGCACTGGTCCATTAACTGTCGAGTAATGGATGGTTTTTCCTTCGCCACTGAGTGAAAACTCTTTCGCTACGTTTACAGGAATGTTATTTACTGTCATTTTTCAAAGCTCCTTTGAGAGCTATTAATGATCAATATTTAATAGTTGACATTCTTGCGGACTTATGCAGTTCAAACCCTAAATACTGATTTTTTTCTTACCAATTAAGTAGGGGTGCGAGCTTGGGCATTACATCACCAAACGGGTACAAGTGTGGGAAATACCTTGCTCTTGCTAAAAACGATCCCAATAATTAATTAATTTTAAATAGACTCAATGCTCCTCTGTCGGGTAAAGTGTTTCCAGTTGTTACAGTCATCCCGTATTTCTCACAAGTCCGGCGATCACATTCACATTTGAGACACTGGCACCCTGCGGTGCCTACCCGCGTCGCTTCGCTCGCGACTGCCGTTGACAATTTGCTGTTTACTCAAAGTGAGAGGAACTTAGCACACTTGAGTGAACGACAATGGTTAGAACTGAACCGCCCCACCATTGCTGATGTCGCTTGCTTTCCCTACATTGCACTAGCCGCAGAAGGTAAGATTTCTCTGGATGCTTACCCAAATGTGGTGGCTTGGATTGAGCGGATTAAGCAATTGCCCGGTTATATTAGTATCTGGAGTTTAGACTAGTTCGCGGTGCGAAACCCAAAACCTTTACAGCGATTAAGATACACGAAATAAGACCTGCATAGACCGACAACAACCACATCTTGTGAAGGGGTTTTCTTAGTACTAATGAACTAAAAAAGTCGCCAAGGTAATTTTAAAGATGAGATGGCGCTCTCAAGAAAAGAACTAGAGAGTCGGTCAATTACAAGTAGTTGACATAAAGTGCAGGATATGTATGTTATGTTAATCGAACTTTTAGGCGCTCGGTTTTAATGCGATCGCAAATACTAGACCTAAAAATTTAGCCCAATTGGGCGTTTTGCCCTTAGCCACATAATATATCTTTTGTCAAGATA
>JAQYWP010000211.1 GCA_029379285.1 Rhizonema sp. PD38 | reverse complement strand
TTCTTTTCACTACTGCACTTTTTGTCTAATTTGTCAATGCGTAAGTCCTGTTTCTATTCAGCTGTGCCTGCGAGTCATAGCCATCACCGCCTTGACTGTAAGCTCAGGTAACTCGCCTAAAGTTGGTAAAATGTCTTCTGCGGAACAAACGAGGGGTAGGTCATCTCCAAGCCATACCCAAACCTGTTGGCGAGTTATATCTATTAGCCAAGCTAGTTGCGTTCCATTGCTAAGACAGTGGAGAATTTTGTTCTGTAAGTCTAGGGTGCTTTGGTCGGGAGAGCGAATTTCAATTAACCAGTCTGGCGCTCCCTCTAGGGGTCCATCTTCATTGTCAAGGCGATCGCAGGCAATGACAGAAATATCTGGTACTGGGGAATAAGGAGCTACAATACAACGCAATTCCTGCACGGCTTCAAACTCCTCAGTATGACGATTTATATAATTGACTAAATTACGTTGTAGCCGCGAGTGAAAAAGGGTTGGCATCGATTTTTGCAGCGCTTTCCCATTAATTAACTCCCATGCGGGGGAAGCCTCAATATTGGGTTGAGAGAGAAACTCGGCTAACGGGGTCGTTGCAACTGACATCATGATGAGCGTTACTTAAACTTTACCACTTATGAGAGCATGGATTCTTGCCGCACTTTAATATTAAACTACTTCTATGCTCGTTCTGTAGAAGATATTTAGTTGCAAGCAAAAAGACTCATTAGGTAGTTTTATTTTTTCTACCATTCCTTCTTATATAGGACTTACGCGAACTCTACGAATACAGGAGAGATCTTGGCTCAGGATCGGTTCAATAAATTAAGTAGAGACGCGCCATAGCACGTTTCTACAAGGCTATTTTTGCGTAAGTTTTGCTCTATCGTTTTTTAGAGAGATATTAAAATAGGTGAATGCGATAGGGTACAGCAATGGCTGAAAACCTGTTTGTTTCGTCAACCCCCTCGCTACCTTTACCTGTAAGACTTTGGGCGCTTTTTACAACTAACTTTTTACCATTTGCGACTTGAAAATTTGACCCCCTCGCAAACCGCTTCTAGACGCCTTACAGGATAAGGGTTAAGATGGAAGCTCCCTACCGATGGGGGTTAAATCGGATTAGTTGGAAACTTGATGGTTTCTCCATCATCTGCTTGACAAGACCAGCGCTCTACCGATGGGGTTAAATCGGATTAGTTGGAAACACGGAATGAATTTGTCTACAAGTAGATTCTTGATTTCTGCCCTACCGATGGGGTTAAATCGGATTAGTTGGAAACATTGAGTTGCTCTCTCCGCAATTCATGTCCTGTAAACCCTACCGATGGGGTTAAATCGGATTAGTTGGAAACAGTGTTATCGATGCCCTATTTTTCTTGAATCCTTGTTCTCACCCAGGTACGCAACGCTTTCATTGTTTTATTTCTCCCTTCTATTTTACTGCGTTCTAGCTCCTGCGGAATTACCTCACTTAAGGGAAAATCAGGAAAATGAGGACTTTCATTCACTTGGACATATTGACCTGATCGCAGCACGTTAATTTCTAGTTGCGTTCCGTTAAATCGCCATAGTTCTTGAACGCCTAATACTTCGTAGTTATCGAATCTAGTTCGGGAAGTGATGTCAATTTCAAGGGCTAAATCTGGCGGAGGGTCGAAAGTTAAATCAATGCGCTTTTTACCCCTAATTGCTACTTCGTTTTCGATATAGAAACAGTCATCAGCTTCTATACCTTGCTTCATGATTTTGCTTTTAAAGGTTGTTGATCCTAAGCTTCTAAATTCAATATCAAGTTCTTCAAGAAGCACTTTCACAAAGTCAGCAATTATCGCTTTATCATCTTCATGTTCGGGTAAGGGCACCATGATTTCTAAGACTCCCTCACTGTAATTAATCCGCGAACCCCGTTTTTCCCCAAACTCTTCTAACAATTGTTCATACATTGTCCAACTGATATCAGTCATGAGGAGTTGCTGACCTGGAGAAACGACGATTTGTTTGAGTTGGACTTGCATAGCTTTCTCACTATGAGAGTTATTGAGCGAAAATTGGAGTGCCAGAACAAGGAATCCGATAGTTCAGTTGCTGTACTTTTAAATTGCACGCAGTCATGGGTACTCAAGAGCCAATTTCGCTTATATGTTGTATCAGAGACAAAATCATGGGTATAGCAGAGAAACCTATTTAACTTTCAGCCAACCAAATATATCTGCTACTTTTACCTGCCAATCAGCTATGACATCAAGAACAGGTAATCTATCGTTATTATATTTCACTTCTGGTAATTGACCTGGTTGAAATACCATTACTGATTTATCATTGGGATCGGTGAACCAACCTAGTTTTGTTCCGTGGTTGAGACAGGAAATAATTTTATTAATGATCCGGTTAGGAGATTGATTTGGAGAGAGGATTTCAATCGTCCAGTCAGGGAAGCTATTAAATCTATTCGCAATTTCTCCATCCTCATCAGTTGGAATACGTGACCACTCAAATACGGCAATATCAGGAACTAACGACCGTCCCCCAAATGTGCAGCGTAACTCAGTTAATGCTAAAGCTTTTCGCTGTAGTTCACCCACCTCATTAATAGCAGTTGATAAACGAGTTTGAATTCTACTATGTTTTCCCTGCGGCATCAGTTTCTGATAAATTTGACCGTTAATATACTCGCTTGCTGGTTTTGTTTCGGGTAATTCTAAAAACTCTTCTAAAGAAAGGTTTGAGGATAACTGAGGTGATAAAGTCATAAATAATCACTCAAGACAAAAAAGACACTAGCATTTAGCTAAATAGAAAGGCACAAACAAATCTAAGTATGTAAAGAAAAATAAAGTTAGTTAAAACCCTCTCTCATGAATGCACGATAGCCTTTTCTAACTAAAAAATATGGAACCACCTATAGATCGTATCAAACTCTCCCAAACAGCCAAAGACCAACTTCTCAAACTTAGACGCAATACCAAAATTGACCAATGGAATATCTTGTGTCGTTGGGCGTTTTGCCGTTCTTTAGCCGAACCAACACCTCCATCGCCAGTACCGATACCGACTGACAGTAACGTTGAGATGACGTGGCGCGTATTTGGCGGTGAAATGTCTGATATTTTACTCCTCGCCCTTAAGCAACGCTGCCACAATGATGGCTACAGTACTGACAAAGAAACCTTAGCGACACAATTTCGCCTCCACCTGCATCGTGGTATTGGTTATTTAGCTGGCGATCCAAATATCAAGAAGATTGAGGATTTAATTCAACTCTGTTCCTAGCATGGGTAGTGCAAGAACGAAAATTCGAGCGAAAGGCCTAATTTATTGAACCGCCCTCCGTAAGAATCTGTCCGTGCCAAGAACGCCAAGAATGAGTAGAGCTAAGTTCTTTACGCCAAGGTAAACGCTCTCATCACTGCATCGTTCTTACAGTTCAGTTTTTTATGCCAAAAAATTTATTCTGCAATGTTGAGCGATTGCCGAATGTCCTTGAAGAGTAAAAGCAGGTGCAGAGGATTGGTCGCAGGGCTGATTCATTCCCTAAAAGAGGTAAAATAGCAAGCGTTGAGGAGGAAAAATTATGGGTGCTAATCTGATTGAACAACTGTGCGTTCAATCCCTTGTCAATTCTTAAATTTAGAATTGCTGGGAGATTTAGTCGTTTGCAACGGCGATAAAGTTAAAAGCTTGAAACGGGTATTGTAGAGCATCGTGGAATTGCTCAAAGTTCAGTGCCTCCCCATCTACCAGAAAATGCTTGGGCAAGAACACCGAGTATGAATATTGCTTAGTCAAGAACTCGAATATTTGAGCGGACGTGACGCCAAAGCAAGATAATCCTGAGTTAGTACATTCGAATAGTATCGAGGGGCGATAACGGCGCAATGTCTCTGCTGCACCACGAAGCACAGCTAACTCACCCCCTTCTACATCAAGTTTTATGAAATCGAGCCGATGGTCAGATGGCAAAATGTTATCCAAACGCTCACAATTCACAGTAAATTTCAGTATTTTGTTGTCTTCTCCTGCATGCTGACGAAGTCCGCTGTAGCCGGAAACATCAACGTTGTGATAGAAAGTGACTTGACCTATCGAATCGCTTAACGCTAAATCCCTGATGTCTACTTCGGGAAACTTCCGTTTTAACCAAAGTGCCTTGTGTGGTATTGGCTCAAAAGCTAGGTGATGCCCTTGAGGCGCTAATCGTAGAATTGTGCTGAGCATTGAACCTATATGACAACCTATGTCTATACAATTGGAAGATTTAGATAACAAGCGCGGCATCATCTGCTCAATTCTCACAGGCTCTAGGAAAATGTCAGTCAGTTCAGGGTGTTTCCTAATCTGCATAAATTTTTGAAGTCCAACTATCTTTCGTGCTGGTCCCTCGATAGGAGTACGAATGAGGAGATATTTAATGTATTCCTTCCAATTCCCTTTTAAAACTCTCTCTTGTTGAGGGTAGTTGAGCGATAAAAAATTTTTTAAGGACATAATTAGAGGTTCACAACTTTCTTTAGAATAGTATAATAACGACCGGGAGCAATGCGATTTTTTGAGGTGGATCTAAAAAAGGGCGATCGCTCTTACTGGCTAATATCTGGTCGTATCCCACTGACACGGGGTTGACCACGTTGGTCAGTTGTGGGGTCAGTTGCTAGTACACTGGGATCGCCTGCATCAATAGCTGGACTATCTGGCAGCAGAGCAAGAGTTGCTGTGGAACCTCCATTGAAAAGTAAGGCATCTAAGCGTGGGTCAATCGGGTTATCACTGGTACCGACGATGTCTCCTGTGCTATTAAATCCGGTACTGCCCGTGGCGTCACCAATCAAGTTATAACCCAAGCTGGTGAAGTTGCCAGAAACGTCAGGGTTGTTACCACCTGTACTATTGAGGTTAGAGGCAATAATTGTATCTCGTAGAGTAGTAGAAGCAGCATCATTGCTAAATACACCTCCTCCATTAGTAGCTTGGTTATTGGCTACGGTAGTGAATAATAGTGTCAAGAGACCACTGTTAAAAATGCCACCTCCATTAAGAATAAACTCTGGCAAATTAGAGGAATTACCGACAGTGCTATCTGTTGTTGAGTTGTTACTAATGGTACTGTTGCTTATCGTTAGAGTACCAAGGTTACTGTTAAAGATGCCACCACCATTGCCGCCAATTCGCTGGTAGTTTCCCAAGAATTTTGCTGTCATTACAAAGTTGCTGCTTATGGTACTGTTAGTTACTGTCGCATTACCATTGTTAAAAATACCACCACCATTAGGTGCAAAGTTTTCGCTCACGGTGCTGTTGTTTACATTAACAGTCCCTGCGTTGTAAATGCCGCCGCCAGAGTTAAGAATATCGTTAGAGTTCGATTTGCTAACACTGTTACGACTGAGGGTGCTGTTGCTAAGTGTTAAAATCCCTGTTGTGCTGTTAAAAATACCACCACCATTGGCACTATACGCCCCGACGATCGCAGTGTTATCAGTGAGGGTGCTATCGCTCACTGTCAAGGTACCCGTGTTATAAATGCCGCCACCATTAGAATCGTTGAGAGCGGCAGAGACCTTATTGCCACTGAGAGTGGTATTGCTCACCTGCATCTTACCATCATTACAAATTCCACCTCCAAAACCACTCACGCCGCTGTTATTAATGAGTGTACTACTGCTGATTGTCACCATGCCATCGGTGGTGTTGTAGATACCACTGCCATTACCACGATATGACATATTGTGATTGAGAGTGCTGTTGCTTACCTCAAGAATACCTGCATTATAAATGCCGCCACCATTAAAACCTCCGATGCTGCTGAAATAACTTGTGTTCTCACTGAGAGTACTGTTGCTCACCTTGACAGTACCTGTGCTGTAAATACCTCCTCCAAAACCTGCCTGGTTACTACTCAGAGTGCTGCTACTCACATTCAGGCTACCAGTGTTATAAATGCCGCCACCATAGCCTAGACTTATCTTATTATCGGTAAGCCTACTGTTGATGACTTCAAGGGTACCCGTGTTGTAGATCCCACAACCATATCCCAAACGAGACGTGTTATTTATTACTATATTGCTGGTGAGATTGCTGTTAATAACCTCAAGACTCCCCGTGTTATAAATAGCACCGCCAAAACCCTTCTCTACGTTATTACTGCCGTCTGCTCTGTTATTACTGAGAGTACTATTGTTTACCTTTAAAGTACCACTATTGTAAATGCCGCCACCGAAGTTGTTAAGTTCGGGAACATAGACAGATGAGGGTGGTGGGAGATGACTAAGTGAGTTGCTGTTGAGGGTAGTGTTGTTAAGATTAAGAGTACCCGTGTTGTAAATACCGCCGCCGTAGGCGTTATTAGTTGAGTTAAGCGCTAAAGTATTATCGCGAACAACACTGTTATCTAAGGTGAGAGTACCACTGTTGTTAATCCCGCCACCATTGCCATCAGACACCTTAGCGTTGGCAATAATTAATCCGGAGAGGGTTACTGTCGCTGCCGTGCCAATCTCAAACACACGCGTTGCATTGTTGCCACTAATCGTTAGTAAGTCCTCACCTGTAGACGAGTCTGTTGGGGCAAGAATACTCAAGTTGTGAGTGACGTTCAGTTCTCCTAAGCTTAAGCTGATCGTCTGTGCAGTGGCAAACACTGAGGAGTCAAAGACGATCGCATCGTCTGTTGTATCAGCATTGGCAAAGTTGATCGCTTCACGCAAGGTGGTTACTCCGTCGCTATTGTCCACCGTATCGGCTGTACTATTGATTGTAATCATCTTGCTGACATCAGACAGGTTTCTACCACCAATTGGCTCAGACGCACTGTCCGCGTTTAATAATGGTGTCAATGTAGATGAAGACAATTGCAGGTGATCAGTAGTTGCTCCCGATAAAAAATCCATAAACTTAAGTTTTATGATTAGGGTTAAGGGCGATCGCCACCCTCACAAATTTTTACTTTGTACTTAGCTACAAATGTACGTGAAGGTACAGCACTCTGTGAGAAAATTTGTAAAACTTTCCATTAGTTATGTCAGAAGCTGTAGAAATAGAACGCCATAGAGCTGCCATTTTTCGCACTGACTTGTCTCGACCCGTGCGATTGGCAATAGAGTATGCAATTATAACTCAAGATACCACGTTTTTTGACTACGGTTGCGGACATGGTGGCGATGTAGCCCGAGTTGCCAACTTAGGCTATACGAGTACGGGTTGGGACCCATATTACCGTCCTGAGTACCCACGCATCCCTGCTGATGTGGTTAACTTGGGTTATGTCCTCAACGTGATTGAAGACCAAGAGGAACGCCGCCAGAGTTTGATTCAAGCCTGGGAACTCACCCACCGAATCCTAATTGTCTCTGCCCAAGTGCTGATCAACGCCCCAAGCAAGACTCAAATCGCGTATGGCGATGGCATCGTGACTTGTCGTCATACATTTCAGAAATATTACGCACAAGAAGAACTGAAAAGTTACATTGACGAAGTCCTAAATGTCGATGCAGTACCAGTGGCACTAGGTGTCTATTTTGTTTTTCGTTCAGGCTCCGAAAGAGAAGCATATAAAGCTCTCCGTTTTTCTTCCAAAGCTTATACACCCAGAGTCCGTATCCCCACTAAGCGGTTTGAGGATTACCAGGAGAAGCTAGAACCACTGATGTTATTTTTTACTAAGCGGGGAAGACTTCCGGTGAAAGGTGAATTGGAGAACGAACAGGATCTCCTGAGCGAATTTAGTAACTACCGCCGTGCTTTTACCGTGGTGTTGCAAGCGACTGACGAAGCTGAATGGGATGCGATCGCCTACCGTCGTTCTCTTGACATTCAAGTTTATCTCGCACTCACCCACTTTGACCAACGTCCTGCATGGCACAAGCTAGCACCAGAAATGCGCTACGATATCAAAGCCTTTTTCGGAAGTTACGAGGAAGCATGCGGTGTCGCGGATGCCAAGCTTTTTAGTTTGGGCAAACCTCAAGTCGTTCAAACGGCTTGCTCTCAAAGTAAAGTTGGCAAACACACGCGCAGCGCCCTTTACGTTCATTTTTCCGCACTATGCGACCTCAACCCCTTGCTGCGAATTTATGAAGGTTGTGCAAGCCGTACCATTGGGCGTGTGGATCAAGCAACATTAATCAAGTTCTATACTGACGAACCGCGAATATCCTACCTATTTTACCCAGAATTCGACGCTGACCCCCATCCGGCATTAAAAGCAAGTATAACTATTGATTTAAAATCATTAAGTATCACTCACCGAGACTACGAAACCAGAGCAAATCCACCAGTCTTGCATCGCAAAGAAACATTTGTGACTCCTAGCTACCCACATTATGAAGAATTTGCTCAACTTACCCAACTTGAACACGAACTAGGACTGCTTAAGCACAAAAGCGACATTGGCACTCTTGAAGGTTGGAAAAAATGCCTCATTGAATACGGGGTGGAAATCAGAGGACATCAGATTTATCAAGTTAATAAAAGTTAACTAAATGCTACTACTCATGAAGGAAAGCTAAAAAAGCTCAATAAATCTACGCAACTTGGCGTCTTGGCATGAAATTGCATACCATCTATGGCAAGATATTTCAATCCCTAATTATAGATGCGTGCTGGTAATGGGAAGATAATGATCACTTTCCCAATGCCCTTTTTTCCACTTACCACATATGTCGCTTCTAGCAACTTGGGTTATCAGACAAAAGTGCAGTGTCAGCTTTTAGCTGATCGCTGAATACTACTTATGTATAAGACTTTAAATTCAGTAGATTATGGACCATCTGTATAAGAACCGCTTTTACTGAAATTGACTAGAAAAGGAACGTTAAAACACCGTGAAAGACAATTCATCGCTGCTAAAAATCTTTAGTAGTCGCAAGACAATAGCTTTGTTATTTCTAGGGTTTTCATCCGGTTTACCTTTGTATCTGACCGGTCAGACATTACAAGCTTGGTTAACGAAAGAAGGAATTAGCCTGGGTGCCATTGGTCTTTTCAGTCTGGTAAAGTTACCGTACTCCTTCAAATTTCTTTGGTCTCCTTTAGTAGATCGATATGTCCCACCATTTTTAGGTCGTCGTCGTGGCTGGTTGGTGATCACACAAGTTGCACTACTGCTTATGATCGCGTTGATGGCTTCACAAAGACCATCTCAAGGGGTGCAAGTCCTAGCGGTAATTGCTTTTATAGTTACTTTTTTAAGCGCTAGTCAAGACATTGTAGTTGATGCTTACCGCACTGATGTATTAGAGGCAACAGAAAGAGGGCCGGGGACGTCAGTTTACCTAATAGGTTATCGTATAGCGATTCTGACAACCTTTTCTTTAGCACTGTTTCTAGCAAGCATAATGCCTTGGCAAGGTGTTTACTTATTTATGTCGCTGCTAATGTTAGTGGGCGTAGTCAGTACTATATTGGCACCAGAGCCACCTCTGGTTGATCGCCCTCCTCAAACTTTATATAGTGCCGTCACATTACCCTTTATCGATTTTTTCCAGCGTCATGGTTCCGTGCAAGCGATTCTTATCCTCTTGTTTATCGTAATTTACAAGTTGGGAGATTCCTTGCTAAAGAATGTTTCTATCCCATTTCTCTTAGCGAAAGGGTTACATTTTACCGAACAAGACTTAGCATTGCCAAACGCATTGGGAATTTTTGCCGTGATTGTTGGTACATCGGTAGGAGGAGCAGTGATAGCCAAAATCGGCATTAATCGCTCTCTTTGGGTCTTTGCCATACTTCAAGCTATTGGCAACTTATCTTACTTCGCTTTGGCAGTCGTAGGAAAAAATTTCCCTCTGATGGTAGTAGCCATCAATATTGAAAATTTATGTTATGGCTTAGAATCAGTTGCCTTTGTCGTGTTTTTGATGAGTCTTTGCACTCAAGGCTTTTCCGCGACTCAGTTCGCCTTACTGTCGAGTTTGCAAGCTTTTAGTCGAGATATTCTCACCGCACCCGCAGGTACATGGGCAGAAGCTACTGGTTGGTCTTGGTTCTTTCTCCTAACGGCAATTGCCGCTTTACCTGGATTGCTGCTTTTGCCAACGTTTGCTCCTTGGAACCCCCAACCAGCAGGAATTCCAAGACCAGGACTTGATGATGAGGAACAGGATTTATGGGGCAAAAAGTAATCATTTCTATAGCAACAGTTATTCTTTTGATCACTGGGGTTTTACTTGGATATGTTCTCTCCCAGTTAGTTCTTGGCTATCTCATCCCTAATTTCCTAACTTTTCTAGGAACGATTAGTCTGATTGTGATTTTTGGTACACTCTACTATGTTTTATTTTGGGAATTTAGGAAACAGCAGTCAGTATCATTACAGGGAGGCACTTTAGTACGAGCAGAAGAGTCTGTCGCTGATATCCGTCTCCAAAACAGGCTTATTGCTATTTTGGATGGTGATACGGGCGCTGTCGAACGCTTAATCAAGCAGGCAAAGCATGAGACTCCTGGGATGCCGGAGAATTGGTATTGGGAAAGAGTGATTGCTGATGTGGAGAGCGATCGCTGGTAACTTCTGATATCATGTCCGGTAAATTAACATTAATTCCACCTGAACCCCACCCCGCCTTCCTCGGTGCTTCGTCTCCCCTCCCCGTAAGCGGGGAGGGCTTG
>JAQYWP010001203.1 GCA_029379285.1 Rhizonema sp. PD38 | reverse complement strand
GATACGGCTAAAACTCCTAAAGAATCCCTGTCTCTTTAGAGCAGGGAGTGTCAACCGAACAACGGCAATACTCACAATAATTTTGCGCTCGCGCTGCAACAATCCGCCTCATGGCATCAGTAACTCGTTCAGATGCCATGAGGTATTCTGTTCACCGTTGAAAATTCTTTAAGCAAAGTTTTTAGCTCAAAGAAAGCGGATTCTAGCTAGTTGAATCAAAGCTTCGGCTCTTTCTACATCTTGAGACTCTGTACGATCTACATAAGCTATTAGCTCCTGATGCTCTGTCTGAGTTATCTCTCCTGTCTCGTTCTGTTGGCGTAGATAAGCTAGTCGAGTTTGGTCTTCAAGGGACAATTGGTGTTGAATGATTTGCACTAAAGCTTTTTCTTCTGGTTCGACAAGAGCCGTTTCACTCACCTTACTAGCTTCATTGCTCAATGCTTCCAAGAACTCAAGCGCTATAGTGAGGCTTTCTCCTGGCAATTGTTCAACTAATGCGATCGCTCTTTTACGTATTTCTGTTGGTACAGTCATAGAAGATCTAAATTAACTAGTGCCTAGCTCGATTGTATCGGAATGGCGATCGCGTTATTGCCGACAACTTACTTACATTTATACTTGCTGCTTCTTTAAAGAAAGATTTGATATTCCCGTTTCAGTCCACAAGCTTGTGGTATTCTAAATAGGCTTGGGGTTAGGAAACTCCGGTGAAATTCCGGGACTGTGCCGCAGCTGTAAGCCAATTTTGAAGCGGAAGTTATTTTAAGAGCGAAACTACCAATCCAAAATTGAGCAAGTCAGAATGCTAACCTGAGCGGTGTTTAACAAACACATTTACCATCTATTCCCTGCGTCGCACGGGGAAGGAGTTATTCCTTTGTTGCTTCAACCTGTCGAACAAAAAGTTTCCAGCGCTCAAAATATATTAGTCACTGAATCGGAAACTGCTGAAAAAGCTCTGTCCACTCTTACCTGTCCGGGCTTGTTTTATTCTACACCAGCAAGAGACGGAGTTCTCTCACGTATTCGGATTCCTGGAGGAATTTTTTACAGTCAACAAGCTGATGCGATCGCTGAGTTTGCTGATCGCTTTGGTGGCGGTTACATTCACATCACAAACCGGGCAAACATACAAATTCGTCAACTCCAAGGAATTAAATCCAATCTCTCAATTTTACAGCAGGCGGGACTAACTGGTTTCAGAGAAGTTGACCACATCCGCAACATCATGGCGAGTCCAACAGCAGGCATCGATCCAGAAGAGTTAATTGATACCCGTCCATTAGTCAGAGAATTAGATGAATATATCTGTCAGCATCCCAAGCTAGCAGGATTATCACCGAAATTTAGTGTGGCATTTGACGGTGGCGGTGTAGTTTCAATCAACGAACAGCTTAACGAGATTGTTTTTACTGCTGTTGCCTTAAATGGAGACTGTGGACTCAGTGCTGGTATTTATTTTCGCTTAAAGCTCGTCGCACAAGAGTGCAACATCGTTGTTAATCCAGAAGAATGTCTACTTGTAGTCGCCGCTTTGGCGCAAGTTTACTTAGACAATGTTGATCCAAATAGCGATCGCAAACCTCGTTTAAAACATTTGTTACAAAATTGGGGAGTGCCGCACTATTTAGAGAAAGCTCAATGCTATCTCCCGTTTCCATTCAAAAAAGTATTATTTAAACTAACAGAATATAGTATAAATACTGAAAATCAGCATTTGGGTGTTCATCCCCAAAAACAGCAGGGACTTTCTTACATTGGGGTTGTCTTGCCCTTAGGGCGGCTAGACACTCAGCAGTTGCGCTCTTTAGCCAATTTAGCAGATGCCTTTGGCAGCGGTACACTTAGATTGACACCTTGGCAGAACCTGCTAATTCCAGATGTTCCCAACCAACATTTAACTCATATACAAGATGAAATAGAATGCTTAGGTTTGCATTGGTCTGCAACTCACATCCACGGTGCTTTAATTGCTTGTACAGGTAACATGGGGTGTGCATCCTCTGCGACTGATACTAAAGGACAAGCGCTCTTCTTGGCAAAGCATTTAGAGGCTAATATTATACCTGATATGCCTGTCAAAATCCATTTTACTGGTTGTCCTAAATCCTGCGCCTATCATGGGATAAGTGACATAACTTTGCTAGGGAAGCGAATAGAGAAGGAGACGACAGTATTGGAAGGGTATCACATTTATGTTGGAAATCAAGAGCAACCATTTGGGCGAGAACTCTACAGAAATGTTCCTTGGGCTGAACTACCCACCAAGATTTTGCAGTTACTACAAATATATAAAACCAAGCGTGCTGCAAATAATGAGTTTTTTAGGGAATTTGCTGACAAATACCCAGTGACTCAATTAAGGAAGTGGATTGATACAAGCGATGTCTCTTGATTCGCCGCAAGAGAGCACCTGCCCGATTTAGTTGAATATTGAACGCCACCAAATCATATCTTTCCCTTTAACTCCAGGTCAAAAAGTGAAACTTATCAATAATTATTTACAATGCTGCAACATTCTGGTCATCTCTATGGTATAGGGATTGGTCCCGGCGATCCGGAACTGCTAACCCTGAAAGCACTTCGGCTTCTACAGGCTGCCCCAGTCGTTGCTTATCCAGTGGCGGAACATGGCAAAAGCCTTGCTCGATCAATTGTTGCTCAATATTTACGTGCAGATCAAATCGAGATTCCAATGTTTTTCCCGTTTAAACTCGAAGAATCCGCACAGCCGTATTATGACAAAGCCGCCGAGAAATTAGCAGAGCATCTAAATGCTAGCAGGGATGTCGCAGTTTTGTGTGAGGGAGACC
>JAQYWP010001202.1 GCA_029379285.1 Rhizonema sp. PD38 | reverse complement strand
GATTTACCAGCACCGGAGTTGCCGCCAGAACCGCCAGCACCGCCAGTGTGTTTGGAATCTGTGTTGCCTTGTTGTTCCTGGAGCTGTTCAAGGCGGTTTTTTTCTTGAGCTTTATCTTTTTGATCAGCCATGTTTTATTTACCTTTTCGCTATCGTTTAGCTCTTAACTCTAACATTTTCTTTATTCAGGTGTTCCAAACCAGGTTTTCGACTTCCGGTTGCCCACCAGAAGAACTTAAATTATATGAAAGCCATTTACTTAACACCATAAGTATGGAGGAAGCGTGATACAAGCTGGAATTGCCGTCGGTTTTGACGATGCTCTGGGTGCTGGTTTGTCGTATGAAGAAGCTTATAAGATGGGTTGTAATGCGATCACTTTGAAAAGTATACCTGAGGAGTTGACCCCTGTCTTTAAAAAAAGACTCGTGAAGGGTAAACAACTCGGTTAATGCGTTATTGCAGTTCGTGCGATCGCGTTGTTGATACAAATCAAATTTAGCAACGCCCGCTTAACAAATATTTGACGTAATACTAATTCCCTAAAACTTCCCTACACATTAAATATCCTCTAAGGGTAAACAACACCGAAAGCCCCTACCCACTTTATCTGTAGATTCAGTATAAAATATAAAATGTTGAAGTTGTGTAAATCGAACTTTTCGGCTATTCTTTTCGATGCGAAAGCGACTAACCAGACCGAAAAATTTAGCTTTACGGAATTATGTTTTCAAGACGCAGCAACCATTGGTTAAAATGTTGGCATTGCTGACGGATCGAATCCAGCCCAATATCTATAGCCAGCAGCGAACTATGCAGAGGTTTTTCGTATCCATCACAACAATTGCGAATTCTTTTTGATGGTGCTGTTAGCGGATTGTCGTTAATATGCTCAGGTGAAGGAAAGCTGTTACGATCAGCTTGCAAAATACTGACCACACTTGCATCGAACCACGCAGCAAATGCCTGTGTATCACTGTATAGAAGCCCTTCAAACTCGTGAACTAGCAAATTCGGGATAAAATTTTTGTGACCAATATCTTTGCCCATTTCCTGTTCAAGATGTTCAACCTTTTGAAACGGGTTACTAGTTTTTGGCAGAGAACTGCTACCTGGAAAATCATTGGGTAAGGCGTACAAATCAAACATTGTAGTGACGATCGCTTTACTGTCTTCAAGGCACTTGCGATTTAATTGTGGCTTGATTTTGGCATAACTCACCACCCTTACCAGTTGAACTGGTTTTCACAAGAATCGGGTTGAGGTAGATATTTTTCTTGTGAAAGTACTCGTAAAGTAGTTCTCTGACAAAAGTTTCCTCAGTTTGCCCTTCTACAAAAATATTAACTCGGCTCATCGTGAAGGTCTCCCGCCCAGGACGTTTTTCTTCCAAAGCTCACCTAGGCTATAGTCTTCAAGCCATGCCTCTAGCTCGTGGTAATCCAATCTACGAAGTAATGATTTCCCCTCATTACGATTTACAACAATCACATCATTTGCATCAAATTCGTTGAGCAATTCCACTGACTGAGTTGAAACAATGACTTGTTTTATGTTCGTACGCATCAACGATGCTAGAACGGTGATGGCATAAGGATGGAGACCGAGTTCTGGCTCATCAACCAGAATTGTCTCAGGCTGAAGCTCTTCAGGTTGCAGGAAAACGGTTGCTAGACACATGAAACGCAGTGTACCATCCGAAAGCAGATGTGCCTTGAAAGGAACGTCCTGTCCCCGCTCGAACCATTCTAGCTCAATGATGTCCTTGTTTTGTGGGGAAGGACGCAGGTAAAAATCGCCGAAGAAAGGGGCAACAAGCCGGATTGTTTTGAGAATTTTCTAATAGGATTCCCGATAGCGATCACGTAACAGATACAGGAAGGATGCGAGATTACGGCCATCAGTCCGCAGGTAAGCGTTGTCATTGATACCGTGCGGCTGCTTTACATAGGCACTGTCGCTAGTGTCATGAAAATGATAAACGCGCCAACGCTGGATAGTGGGTACGACGTAACTGTCAATTCGTGTCCCAGTAGCACTTAAAGCCAGTGTCTCAAAATGCCCCTTACCAATTTCATGCTCTCCACTCATGTTCCACCAGAAGGACTCTTTGGTGAACATCAGGCGATTATCATGCGTAGGTTCTAACGTGGCGAAATATCCATTATTGCCGAAGTATAGCTGAAACTCCAGTTGTTCGGTTGTTTTCCGTCCAAAATGTAACAGTGCATCGGGACTACCTTGACGGCTGACAAAAACTTGTAGGTTTTGCTCAAGTAACTGCTGAACCATGCGGAAGAAGCCGATAAAATTGGATTTTCCTGCGCCATTAGCTCCAATCAAAACGTTGAGTCTGGAGAGTTTGAGGTCACACTCTGCAATAGATTTGAAGCCTTTTAAAATTATTCTCGATAATTGTTTGTCATTATTCGTCCCCATCATGGAAAAGTCTCCCAATCCCCAGACTTTTAGGTTGCTGGCTTACTTGGCGCAGTCATAAACCGACGCTTGCCGTCAACCACATATGCGATGTAGATTTTACAGCAAATTTCAAGTAGGGGCCAACGGCTGTTCGCCCTTACCAACAGTGTGGTTCATTTATGTGAAAACGGCTGTTCGCCCTTACCAACAGTATGGTTGATTTATGTGAAAACGGCTGTATCTCACCTGATTATACCCAAAAGCCCGAGTGCTGTAGATTAGGGTTCAAAAATCAAACCGGATTTCTATAGGTAAAATCATCTACAAAATTTGAGCTTATTTCTAATAGATGAGTAAACATATGATTTTTGTTACATGAATTAAACGACTTCTCATG
>JAQYWP010000210.1 GCA_029379285.1 Rhizonema sp. PD38 | reverse complement strand
GATATGAGATTGATTTTACAAATGAATCCGTAGGCTTTGTACTACAAAAAAAAAACATTTCTTTATTATAGGTATAAAAATGGCATTAGTATTAATAGTGAACTTTGCAAAAAATGTATTTCAAAAACTAGAGAAAAAGCTTGATATCCAAGCGATATCTAGATCTGGCAATTAGGAACAAAGAAATTTTTAGAGTTGCTAGACTTTAGTTTTTGGTCTAAAAAAACAATAATTCCTTAATGGAACTTGCCAATGCTACAGAGCGTGGGGATAATCCAAAATCCTCAGGCTCTCTAATATCGTGTTCAGTTAAGAGTTAATGGTTGATTGCAATTAACCCTTCGGGTTCGTCAGTTCCCTACGGCGGGAAACCCGCCTTCAGGACTGCTCTCACCATCAGCAATTAACGAACCACGTAATTCTGAATCAGGAGATTAGATGAAAAGTGTTATGGCAGTAGAAAAATTGCGCCGCTATAAAGAGTATGGGGAATCTATACTTCAGAGTTTGGAGTTGGTGTCAAAGAATCCACCACCCAAGGATAGTTGGGTGCCAAATAGCATTCATGAAAGCATTCAGCGTCTTCAGCAGTCTGCCCAAAGAACAGTACAACTTGCATCCTCCCCAGTCAAAATCGGGATCATGGGAGAATTTAGTAGCGGCAAAACATTGCTTTTAGGCAGTCTAATCGGCTACGCTGATGCCTTACCAGTGAGTGAAACTCCGACTACTGGGAACGTCACTGCTATCCACCTTGTTCCCCAGCCCAACTTTCAAACGACGAAAGTCGGGAACTATACGGTCGAGTATTTATCACACGCAGGTATAAAAGAGTGTCTATGCTTTATGCTTGAAGAAGCCGAACAACGCTCACTAGCCGCACAAATACAGCCTTCCCAGCTTGCTTCCTTAAAAAGTTTACAGCCTACAGGTAATGTTGATAGTCAAGCTATCCTCAGATGGTGCGAGCAAGTTTGGAATCAGACTCAAAGTTTGGAACTACGCTCTTTGCTGCGAGAGTTGGTAGTGTTTGTACGTACTTACAGTGTATACGGTGAAGACATCTGCGGCAAAAGCTACCAAATTGATAATATCACGGCTCACAAAGGGTTGAAACTTGCCGAGCCACCTATGAATATCCTAGAACTTACCTTTGACAGTCTACCTCCCCTTCCCAAGAATTGGGATTTTACACAGCCATCAGCTCAAGATATACAAAATAGCTTCTCGCTCATCCGTCGCTTGGATGTGACTGTTGAGGTATCAAAAGAAATCTGGGATTTGTCTGCTTTACAAGGGACAAATGAATTTTTACTCCTTGATTTTCCTGGATTAGGATCTGCTGATTCTGGGGTGAGGGATGCCTTTTTGTCTGTGCGGGAACTCAGAGATGTACAAACTATCCTGCTGCTATTGAACGGCAGATATCCTGGCTGCGTCACTGCATCGAAAATTCGCAGTATGCTCGAACGGGATAAAGGAGAAGACCTCAAGGATCGTATCATTGTAGGCGTAGGGCGGTTTAATCAACTTCCTTTTTCCCGGAGTGACGAACGTACTCTTGAAGAACTGTTGGAAGAACCACTGTTGTGTGAAGAAGATTTACTAGATAGTCTGAGGATTCTCCAACTAACTCTTGCCAGTGCGAGCAATTTAACCACCGAAAAGAAGAATATTGTCCTGTTATCGCAACTCTACGGATTGACGAAATTAGCAGAATTTTCCTCTCTATTACAAGTTTGTTCGGCTGAATTTTTGCCTGAATTAGATAAACCGAACAAACCTGATGAGTCAGGAATGCGGCGCAAATGGCAGCAATTGAGTGAAATGCTACCCTCTTCTCACACACTACACAAGCAACTGAGTGACTATGCTGAGGATGGTGGAATTAGTAGATTGCGTTCCTTACTTAAGGAGCATGTGTCTGTTCATGGGATGAAACAACTTTTAGAAGATACTGAAAGGGCGGCGATCGCTTTGCGTGAAGAGCAGATCTATTTAAAAAATCTCTTAGAGGAAATACCAACATATCTACCGATTATTGAAAGCCAAGCTTTTCTTACCTTGCGCGAAGCCATCGAGAACTTAGTCACCACTTACAGACAATTTTCTGAAGATTTAGATAAACAGCCTATATTAAAGAATAGTAACGGAGTTTCTATCAGTAATATTGTCAAGGATGAACTGATCGATAAAATATTCTTTGATTGGAGTGAGTGGACTTTACTCTTTGACAGAACAAAAAATGGTACCATCGCCTTAACAAAACGTGAAAGCTTTTTTGAAGAAGACGAAGTTGACGACTTTATTCCTACAAAAAGTGATGATTTCTATCCATCATTTGTGCAAACAATAGAGGAAATGCAAGTATTTGCTCATGAAAGCACGACAGAAGCAGTCACACACTTATTCGGTAAATTGTCTGGCAGTGTGGAAATACAACGCGACAAACTGAACCCTATATTGCTACCTGAAAAGGAACAGTACATTGAGAACAAATTTGGTAGGAGTCAAGTTCGCTTATTTAGGAATCTCCAGCGGGCGCTTGATCCTACTCATAAATGGCAGAAACTCGTCATTCAACACAGTGGACTTGCAGGTAATGCTTCCCCTATCAATGCTGACGCCTTATTTCCCCTAGCACGTAAAGATGATAAACACCAAA
The DNA here is from genome assembly GCA_029379285.1 of Rhizonema sp. PD38. Classification (GTDB taxonomy): domain Bacteria; phylum Cyanobacteriota; class Cyanobacteriia; order Cyanobacteriales; family Nostocaceae; genus Rhizonema. The sequence goes on along the minus strand of JAQYWP010000210.1, from coordinate 7,947 downwards.
ACGGTCAAATATTTGACTGGAGCCCTGATAAAAAGTTTCCCGTTACCCCAAGGCCATTTAATCACCAAATCGCCGTTTTACGATTGCGAGATGAAATAACTGCCAGTGCGGGTTTGCACTTATTGCAGTATGTAAGTCAAATCACCAAACAGGTGAAATCTTCTTTTTCCCAAGCTTTGAAGGAAATTGTAGATAATTTACAAGAACTTTTAAAGTCCAAGAATGAACCTTTAATCAGATACATCGCCTCCACATCTGGAGAAACTTCTCCTCTCACTCCTCTATGGTTAGAAACTCTTTCGCAAATACCGACAATTTTTTATCCAGAAGAAAAGGAAATTCAATTGAAGAAGAAATTAGAAGTAGGGGCAGGTTTATCAGATTAATTTTGAAACCGATAAGTTAATCTGTCAAGCATGCCCGTACAGGATTCAGATTAATTATTCATCTACCCGTTCCCCATTTTCCCAATAAAAATGTCTGTCAAAATTGAGCTTTTAAATAGTTATCAGTTACGTACTAAAGACTGTAGCCTATTGCTTTTGCCAGTCATAGAAATAAAACCTACCGAAAGGTTCAACCTACCTCATATTTCCAGGATTGATATTTCTGTGAGTGGAATGCCTGAAGATTTGGCAACACTAATCCAAGCGGCATATAAAACTATTAACTTTTCTCGTACAAACCAGCTACTGAGACTTTCTAGCCCACAGCGATTGCGGCAGATTGATTGTTGGTGGAATAAACCTTTACCTGTAGGTGTCAACTGCAATTTACAGGTAAGTATGGAGTATTTCGATTCCTATGAGACGGGTGAACCGAACCTGTCTGCACCCAGAAACTCAGTAGCAGACTGCGATATATGGACTTATCCCGTAGGAGATTCTCTAACACAAATGACAGTTCCGCAACTATTGCCCTTTAAACCCATACTACCTGTGGAAAACAAAAAGCCAGAAATCAATTACCCAGGCTGGTTTGCCATTGATTTTGGCACTTCCAACTCTACAGTCACTCTCTACGATCCGAAAGTGATTGTGACTCCAGATAGTTTACCGGCAGAACAAGAGGCTAGGTTGCGCGATCGCATCTCCAATTGGCTCAGTCAGTGTCCCGTAGATGACTTACCCGGTATCAGTCAAGATGCTTGGAATTGTGAGTGGCAAAAGTGTCTCACTCAACTGATGTCAATCTTTAGTATGGATACATACACGGGTTCTAGTATAAACAGAATACCACACGATCACAATCGTCACCAGATTGTTTCTCTATTTCAAGGCTTTGATAGTCATGATTTATTGGCAGCTATTCAGCAAATAGAGATTTGCGTTTTTCAACGATTGCCTTGGTTTCGTTCTGCTGCTAGTAAACGGTTATACGAAATCTACCACGAAGTCTTCCGCGTACCACCGTTAGAATGGCAAAGTTTGATATCCGTAGAACTGGACAAAGACCGTCGTTTGAGTGAGATTAAGAGTGAGTTAGAAGTCGTCAGTTTAGAACACTCAAACGACGACTCGGCAAAAGTTAAAGTTATTTTGGGAGAACAAGCTCGGCAGCACAGACTAGATGCCATCGGCAATGAAGAGCCGATAGAAGGGAAGTTTCTCCACTCACCCAAGCGCTACTTTGGGCTAGAACGCGGTTTTCAAGTCACGATTGATGGTAAGGTGGAAACAATTCAAGTTAACCAACTCCTGCAAGCTGCGTATGCGGAATTAATTGGGTTAACCGAGAAGTACCGCCAACGTTACCCTGGTAAGTGTTCTGAAGGTAAGTTCTACCGAGCCGTGGTGACATACCCAACCATCGCCTCACCATTTGTACGTCGCGAGATTGAGAACTTGGTGAGAAAGCTGGATATCGTCGATGTGCAGATGGCTTATGACGAAGCGATTTCCGTTGCTATCTTCTTTCTCTGGCGAGAGTTTGGCGGTGATTTGAATGTGGGGATTGAGTCTTTTAAAACCCGGTGTCGTTTCGATGGGGATAAATGGTGGCAAAATGTTTTAGTTCTCGATATTGGTGGGGGAACCACTGATTTAGCACTCATTCGTTTGACGCTAGAAGAAATTAACCCCTTCTCACCAGGTGAAGATCGCGGTGATGGCGGACGTTACTATAAACTTACACCCAAACTGTTAGGTTCATCAGGTCATTTGCAGTTGGGTGGGGAACTGATTACCCTGCGGATTTTCCTATTGCTCAAAGCGGCGATCGCTGATTGTTTGCTGACAGCTGTCACCGATGAACGTTTGAGTGCATATGTTTTGAAAGTAGATCCTGTGGAGTTGAGTGATCGCTTTCTCAACCGAAGCAAATTCTCACCCGGTAGTCTATTAGCTTGTGTAGACAAAGATATCAAGGAAGGCGACGCTTACTTTGACGCCTTAAATGCTGCCGAGAAAGTTTTACCTACCCGGTGGAAAAACTCGCCATCCCGCACACAAACATTCTACACCTTGTGGGAACAAGCTGAAAATGCGAAAATAGCTCTCGCTCAAAAGCTGACAATAGACGCATCTGAACCCATCTTTGTACTCAACGGACAAAAAATTGCCGAATTGCTGCTACATAGTGACATACATTTACCAAGCGAGGTGATAGACTCCTTATCGGTGACAATTACCGTACAGCAATTTGAAAAAGCGATCTCTCCTGTGATTCGAGAAGCGATCGGTATCGCCCAAGGATTAGTAGAGAATGCCTTTATGAACAAAACGAATGCTCCTCAAGCAAACTCCAACAATCCAGAACTTGTAGATTGGTTGATTTTATCAGGAAAAACCTGCCAGATCGCTCTTGTTGAACGCGAACTTTACCGAGTCTTTGGCAAATCTGACTACTTCGTGTGGAACTCTGAGCGAGTCACTTTTGAACCAGAATACACCAAACTTGCCACCTCTGCGGGAGCCTGCTTTGCTGAGAAGCTCAGACAATTGGGTTTCGCTCCTCTTGAGTCAAAGGATTTGCTACGTAGAGGAGTCAACCAACTTTATATTGATGTCAAAAACCTATTTTACTTTCTGCCATGCTCCTTTAAGAGGGAGGTGATTGGAGGCAACTTAGATCCGATTTTTTATGCCAGTCAAGAACTTTATCAACTCAAGGCAGGCGATGCAAAAGCAAAGTATCGCAGCAGTTGGCAGGGGATGCAATTAACCAACAACATTATCCGTCAAGACTTTGAGAATATCAAACCTCAACTTTGGGGCAGCTACAACGGCGACGCACTGATGAAAAAACTGGAAATCAATGAGGAAGATTTTAAACATAATATCAAAGTCCAGTTTGAGATTGATCAAAAGCTAGATATCGACTTGCTGCTGTGCCGGGGTAATCCCCACTATATTATCCCTGTGAACGTACCCAGCTTGGATATGGCAAAAGCGATCTCGATAACAACAGTGTTTTCTGATAACGCTCAAGTCGTCTGCGATATTGCCGTGAATGTAGCTGAATCCGCAAATGCAATGAAAACAGATGCTCATACTGTCTTATTTGATGCTAGTAAAGACTATAGCAAGGAGTGGAGCGTTTTGCGCTATGATGGTGCCATACAACCGCAAGGAATCGGTTTAATTGCTGAATTACCTCCATTTCCTGCAAGTGGCAAACATACTTTTTACTTCCAATTTCACAACCCAAAATCTCATAAGTGGGAACTCATCGGTGAATTGCCCGAACCTGCCGTCCATACTGAGTTTCCTTGCAGATATTACGTCTCTCTCAACGAGAAAGGAATCCTGCGGGTACATGCGTTTGAGGTTCCTTATTGGACATCCACAAGTCCAGAATGTCTCAAACAGGAGGGATGCGTTTTTCGAGACACTCTCCAGCCACAACCCAACGATGTCAAGGCAGAACGCGATCCATTTTCTGGAGAACACTAAAACAGTAATGAGTAATGAGTAATGAGTGATGAGTGATGAGTAAGAGTTATAAGTATTAAGTGATGAAAGATAAAGCAAAAAGGTAATCTTAAACTCAATAAGGGGAGTAGTCATACAGATTTCAATCAAAAACTCCTAACTCCTAACTCCTAACTCCTAACTCATTACTCATTACTCATTACTCATTACTCATTTATGCTGAATTTTAACAAGTTATTAGAGATTGACAACTCAAATTTAGCTTGGGTACTGCGGTTGGGTTTGCACGGACTCCAAACTCAACTACAACAAGCAGTTCTTACAGCGACTACAGATCCGGGAAACAATGCTTGCGAGGAATTACTGCGGGAATTAGAGGCTGTTTTGGAACCAATATCTCCGCAGGAGTCTGTGATTATAGAGGATAATTTCTCTTGGGAGGATTTGCTAGAACCAGCAGAAGGCGAACCTAAACTGACACATCTTGGCAAGGCTTTGCTTGCTGACCGTGAATTAATGAACTATATCGGTCAATACCAATTTTACAGCACCAACGATGCCGATTATTGGAATGAGTTGCAACGTTTGTTGTTGCGAGTTCCTGACAAGATAGCTCATACTTGGCAAGAGCGGATTTTGGTAGCAGTGGAAAAAGAAGGTGCTGTGGAAGACGAACAATTGACTGAGTACTTACCCTTTACGCGCCATGAATCTCTGTACCCAGGTTTGAAAGGGAATATGAATGCGACTGGGTTGTGCTTATCTGACAAAGTTGAGTTTGATCAAAGGCTGATGGTGGAAACACAAGGTGGAGAACTTGATTTTCTGGCGGGAGTTGTCTCTACTTGTCTGAAGTTTATTGAGTTAGACTCTTGTTTGCATCACGCTTTCAAGAGTGTAGATCGCTTTGGTATTAGGTCTTTGAATTCAGAATCGGAGAAGTCTAAGTACATCACAACACTCATAAATCGCTTCCGGCGCGTACAAGCAACTGCCGACAACGCAGATTTGGCAATCGCTTTACGTGCTAGACTTGACTTAGATGAAGCAATCCACTCTTTGGTACATTTGCCCCCGTGCGATCGCTACTCTTGGTGGGGTAAGCTGCAACAAGAAACACGACGCACTCTAGATCTAGCCGTTGAAAGAGCGCGGGAAGCTGGTATCAGCGTGCAAATCCGTCCTTTATGGGGAACTTATGCTGATGTCTATACTTGCTCAAAAGACGATCTGCAACTAGATATCGGCAGAGTGCGCGGGGAAGTGTCTGCATGCCTCCGAGTTTATGCCAAGATTAACGATGAGGTGCTTCCAGGGCGTGTACTTTTCCGTTCGTCTGGATAAATATATTTAAGTAGATCGACACAGAAAAACCAAACTATATGAATTTAGTTGTGCCGGTCCTACTTATCTGTTCCAATTAAATTGTGTCCGGATCAACCCCCATCTCTCTTAACCGCTCTGCTAGTCGAGTCGCTCGTTGTCGTTCGTTTTCACTCGACTCTTTTCCAGTCGGAATCACTAAACCTGAGCGATCGCACCACCGCAGCCACTGCCCAGGTTGATCTTCAAACGTGCCCGTCCATAATGTCAAACCCAGTCCAAGTGTTTCCAGCCAAAAAGGTTCTAGCAGTTCTACATACTTTCCTGCTGTCAGCACGTATACCCGTAACAATGCCCGGTTCATTTGCTCAGCTTCTTGGATCTGAAGCAATGGGTCAAATACAGCGTAGTATGCCACACCGATCCGGGCATAATCATCTTTTTTTGTGCCTAATTCTTTGCCTTTACGGTTGGACACAATTTCAATCGCCACTTCCGGTGTTTTTCCAAACTCCCACACGAAGTAACTGCGATTTTGCTTTTGACTCCAGTCGAGAGGCATTTGGGCGTTCAAGCTCACAAAAACATCTGGTACTACTGGGTCCTGCTTTGGGGAGTAAAATATCCCTACATTTGCTGCTGCTATAAATGGAGATGGCAGCACCTGTGAACTATAGACTGGTTCCACCAGCAGCCGTTGTTGTTTTTCACTTTGGAAGTTATCCACTGGTTTGTTATCCTCAATTTCCAGTTCGCTGATATCGGGGATAACAATGTCCGAGGTATCTAGAAGTTGCTGAGACATAGGACATAGATCAGATCAAGAGTGCGTAGCTATAGATGGCAGGAATAAGTATTATAATTATGCACAACTTTTTTCATTGTGATGGAAATAAAAATAAAAAGGCATTATCGTTACAGATTTAATCAGGTGAGGGCGATCGCGCTTGTGGCAGTGCAGCAGTGCGAGTAGCCACATAAATTTCTCATCAGCAGTTATTATAGTAGTTCTCAGTTGGATACCATACACAAGCATAGCCCTCAGCCCTGCCCCGGAACCTAAGTTTGCGAGAGGGGTGCCCGTCAAGGGCGATCATTAGGGCATGAGCGTATATGACTCAAACGGTAACTGCTATAATGACGATCTGGGTAAAACACTACAGATGCCCTATTTTTTACTTAAAAGTGTATAAGTACTTCAACAAGCGTGATCGCGCTTTCGTCCTAATCTTCATTCAACAAGAAACAGCGCAAAGTTAAATTGAACATAATCATTATCAATAACCAACCAAACTATTCCTTCGTCCCCTAACAAAGTGCCAGAGGTCTGGAGTAATGTATCCCTATTCGATTAGCATAAACATTAGACCACTGCCGACTGCTTGCGTCTTAGAGATCTTGCAAAAGGAGGTTGCCTATAGCATCTTGCTTAGCTAACTCTCGTGCAATGCTGGGGCGAGTAGCTTGGATCTCTTCAATGGTCTTAAACGCCAATACTTTGTATGTATAGCCGTTTACGTAAATGATCTCGTCTACCTTAAAAGTTGTTGCTTGGGTATTACCGTTGGAGACTGTCATATGTGTTTTTTGATGCTTACTCCCTTAATCTAGAACTCCCATGGTAGGATGTTACAAAGTGTGTACCAGTTTAATTTGTGGTCGGTAACGCTCTTCAATCAGCTTTTTCATACCTTTACGGTATCGGTTGCAGTTGCTGGAACGAAGGAGCGCAGTAACCAACTTTAGAGCCACGATTGCAGGTAGCAGAATCATCAGAAACGCCATCTTCTTTGTTGCAACAATTAGCAAGTGATTTGAAATGACCAATTCGATTGGCAGTAAAATTGAATCCCAGTTGTCCGCCACCACTGATTAAATTGGTAGAAGTGAATGTTGCAATACCCGCGTACGATTAAGATAGAAACTAAAGCGTGATAATTTTCAATGATCACGTGTGCGTCCAAAAAATCTTAACAGCACAATAGATTGTATATTTATGCAAGTACAAATACAAAAACGCTACTACACACCTGAAGAATATTTAGCACTTGAGGAAAAAGCAGAATACAAAAGTGAATACCGGGATGGAGAAATCGTACCAATGACTGGAGGGACAACAAATCATAATGAAATTGCTGGAAACTTTTATGCCAACTTAAAATTTGCTCTCAAAGGGCAGAACTATCGAGTGTATATGGCTGACGTGCGCTTATGGCTACCCCGTTATCGCCAGCACACTTATCCTGATGTCATGATAATTCAGGGACAACCAGTTTATACGGGAACGAATACAACGACAGTAATGAATCCTTGTTTAATTGCCGAAGTTTTGTCTAAATCTACTAAAAACTATGACCAAGGAGATAAGTTTCTCTACTATCGTTCTATCCCAGAATTCAAAGAATATATTTTAATCGCTCAAGCTCAATATCATGTCATGCAGTATGTTAAAACTGCTGATAGTCAATGGTTATTTACTGAGATTGAAGGCGAATCAGCTACTTTATCACTGCAAACGATTGATTTTCAAATTCAACTTAGCGAACTTTACGAGCAAGTGAATTTTGCCGACAGTACAGACAATATTGAAGAGTGATAATCAAACCTTAGATACAGATTATCATACTCTATAACAAGCCAGGGTAAGCGCATCTCAAACGCTATTGACAGCTAGGTTACGTCTCCTGAGTGGGGTCGGCTAGTGCAGCTGCCAACAGGGTGAGCATATAGTCATCATCCATTGCAGCACGCC
>JAQYWP010001201.1 GCA_029379285.1 Rhizonema sp. PD38 | reverse complement strand
AAAGAGCTATGAAGCTTATTCTGTCTGCGTTCTAGCTTTCATGTCACCCCCTCAGTGGCGGTTCACATCATATTTATATCTATTAATACTTATAATAAATGATAAGCTCAACTTCAACTCCAAAGCTTGATTGCAATGACTGACGAAGAATTCAAACAACTTATTGAGAGTAATGCCAGAACAGCCCAAGCTATGTTAGACGCAATGGTTGAAGATCGGCAGGAACGACAAGAATTTCGCGAAGGAATACAACGACTAGATAATGTTGTAGAACGATTGACGAACTTACAAGAAGGAATGATGAATTTACTCGCTTCCCTTGATAGTGATCGCCCGACTATTTTGAGAAAACTCACGTCAATAAAGAATAAAGTTGATCGGCTATTAAGTCAAGAACAAGAAGAACGTGGGTAAACTCGTTCAAGGGCAATAAGCAATTATATCAGCAGTCTACTCTAAACGATTAAGATAGTCATATTGCTGCATCTACAATTCTGCTAATCCAACATTGCCCTCATGAGTACAATTAATACTTTACCCAACTACATTAATGGTCAGTGGTGTGCATCTAGTGCGACACAACATCTAGAGGTGATCAATCCAGCTACGGCAGAAGTGCTGGCTAGAGTTCCTTTATCACCAGCAACCGAAGTAGAACAAGCAACCCAAGCAGCAGTAGAGGCTTTTGTAAGTTGGCGACGCACTCCTCCTCCGGAACGAGTACAGTATTTATTTAAACTCAAGAATCTGCTGGAAGAGCATTTTGAGGATATAGCTCGGACAATTACTTTAGAATGCGGTAAGACTTTGGCGGAATCTAAAGGTGAGATGCGCCGCGCTATTGAAAATGTGGAAATTGCCTGCGGTATTCCCATCATGATGCAGGGGACAAACTTGGAAGATGTTGCCAAGGGTATTGATGAGATGATGATTCGGCAACCTCTAGGAGTGGCAGCGGTAATCGGTCCTTTTAACTTTCCAGGTATGATACCGTTTTGGTTTCTACCTTATGCCCTTGCCTGTGGCAATACCTCTATCGTCAAACCATCGGAGAAAGTGCCACTGACGATGCAAAAAATCTTTCAGTTGTTTGAGAAAACAGGGTTTCCAAAAGGTGTCGTTAACTTAGTCAACGGCGCAAAGGAAGCTGTAGATGCGATTCTGGATCATCCTAAAATTCGAGCGATAAGCTTTGTTGGTTCGACACCTGTAGCTAAATATATATATAGTCGTGCTGCAGCCAATGGCAAACGTGTCCAATGTCAAGGTGGGGCAAAAAATCCGTTGATTGTTTTGCCAGATGCGGATATGGAAATGACGACACGCATTGCTGCTGACAGTGCCTTTGGTTGTGCAGGACAACGGTGTTTAGCGGCATCACTGGCAGTGACTGTAGGAAAAGCACGTCACACTTTTACCGAAGCGATCGCCGAAACTGCTAAAAACCGCATAGTTGGTAACGGTTTAGACCAAGGTGTGGAAATGGGACCTGTGATCAATACACAGAGTAAAGTGCGGATTGAGGAATTAATCCAAAAGGGAAGCGACGAAGGTGCAACAATGTTGGTAGATGGGCGATCGCCAAATATTTCTGGGTATGAGAAAGGTAATTTTATCCGCCCCACAATCTTGCAAAATGTCGAACCGACAGGAGAAATTGCCCGCACAGAAATTTTCGGTCCGGTATTGAGTTTGATACATTTAGATACGATTGAGCAGGTGATCGCTCTTGTCAACACTAGTCAATTCGGCAATATGGCTTGTTTGTTCACCAACAGTGGTGCCGCAGCCCGTAAGTTCCGTTATGAAGCCGAAGCGGGAAACATCGGAATTAATATCGGAGTTGCCGCACCGATGGCATTTTTCCCCTTTAGTGGTTGGAAAGATAGCTTTTTCGGTGATTTACACGGTCAAAGCCACCATGCAGTGGAGTTTTTTACCCAAACCAAAGTTGTCGTTGAACGCTGGCCGAGCGATTGGTCTCGTCAATTTTGAGATTCGCGACACCAGTAAGCTGAACCATCTCGCTTTCTATCAATTAACTTATTCTCAAACAACTCTCTTCTTAATAAAGCAGGATCGCCGAACAAGTGATGCTGATTGAGGAGTGTATTCACTTCTTTTTCAGTGTAGGTTACACCAATTTCAAACTTTAATGCTAGGTATTCCAACACTAACCTTTGATATTTCCGATTCCTTTTAGACGGCCATTCTTTGACACGTCCTTGTTCATCTAGATATCTTTGAAGTTCAACTAAATAATCCATATTCATTCCAATGAGATTACGGACACTTAAGCAAGGTGAAGTCCGTCACTATTAGTCATGTTTAACAGCAGTATGGGGATCAACCGATTGCTGCAAACACTTATGATGTACAAACGTTCGGACAGTTAATTGCTAGCCAATAATTGTTCTGGCGCTATGATTCAAATTGGGCAGTGATAGAAAATGAAAGTAGTCGTTATTGCTAAAACATTAATAACATCAATCAGCATATTAGCTTTATTTACACCACGTCAAGCTAATGCTCAACTAGTTCCACAACCTTGGGTTTCAGTTGGTGGCAAAAATGGTGATGTTACTTATGCTATAGGAGCAAGGGCTTTGGGTTTGGGCATTGAGTTAGGAGTTGGTTCTGGTGATGCTACAGGTGTAGATGTACTGAAGTTTTTTAGTTTGCCCTTGGTGTCACCCTATGTCGGGTTGGGACTGTATTCAGAGGATAAAGGTGTTGCCGTTTCCGGAGGCGTTCAAGTTGGTGTCTCTAAGAACACTTTTTTTGGTCTTGGTTACAATTCTGTTAGAGGATTCAACGGACAATTAGG
>JAQYWP010001200.1 GCA_029379285.1 Rhizonema sp. PD38 | reverse complement strand
CATTATTTCTGGTTTATTAGCATTGACTATTATGAGTTTGTCTTTGCTATTTAATAACTTAATGTCTAAATTCATTTGATAATAAGATGTATTTTATGTTACAATGATTAACAATTTTAAACCGTAACTTTCAGTATATAATTATTCTGAATCCTGTACAAACGAACTGTTTTAAACGGCTGTACAACATAACTTCTGTACGGAAACTCTTTATAACATATCGTGTTCGCTTAGATGTTCTGTAGATTAAACCCGCGACACAATCATTCCGTGCCTCCTGTATAAACCCTTCAAACAGCATCTCTCTACCTTTTCTGTCTTCTGTCTTCTGTAAGGTAACTTTCCATGACACAAAAAAAAGAATATACTCGGCTTCTTGCTTCTCTCGTTTTTGCTGGAGCGTTTATAGTCATTATTTTATTGTGGATAGTCAAACAAATTGGGGTTATACCTCCGGCAAACACTCCCAATATATCAACAGAATCTTTGAGTCAATCCGCAACAAAAGAACAGCAAAAAGTTACAACCGATTCCATCATACCTGTACAGGCGCGGATGAGTTTGGGAGATAAGATTTTAGTGACAGCAGACACAAACCCTAATAAACAAGATGGGGTGCAAGCCTTTGCCAAAGGAGATTTTGCAACTGCTATTAGCAAGTTTCAAGCATCCCTGGAAAAAAATCGTAATGACCCAGAAACTTTAATTTACTTGAATAATGCTAAAATTGGTCAATCCCCAGCCCTGAAAGTGGTTGTGAGTGTCCCGATTAGCGGCATCTTGAATGTTTCTAGAGAAATTTTACGCGGTGTAGCGCAGGCTCAAGACGAAGTGAATCGTAGTGGTGGGATTAATGGAGTGCCTTTACAGCTTGAGATTGCTAATGATGAAGGAGACTTGGCTATTGCTGAACAACTCGCGCATGAATTTGTCAAAGACAAGAGTGTTTTAGCAGTTGTAGGGCACAACCGCCCTGACATATCAATTGCTGCTGGACGGATTTACAATCAAGGCGATTTGGTAATGGTTTCTCCTACCAGCAATGCCTCTCAGTTATCTGAGAGTGGCAAATACATATTTAGCATCTCTCCCAATACTAATGTTTTTGCTGATATCCTAGCTAAATATATTACCCAGACAGCTCGTTTAAAAAGTATTGCTATTTGTTCTGATTCAAATAACCCCATTATTCAAGGTGTTATCAAAGAGTACGCTCAGTCGCTACGTCAGTCAGGTGGGAATATCACTAGTACAGTTTGTGACTTCTCTGCACTGGATTTTAACCCTAATGCTGTTATTGGTAGAGCCATCAGTGATGGAGCAGAAGGCTTGCTACTGCTTCCTAAATTAGACAAACTTACCCCAGCTATCGACATGGCACGAGCAAATAACGGTAGGTTAGCACTATTCACCTACGGGGGAATGTATACATATGAAACCCTTAATAAGGGGCGAGAGAATTTTAAAGGAATGGTACTCCCTGTACTGTGGCATCCTGATGCCGTTTCAAGTAATTCTTTTAGTGATCATGCAAGTCAACTTTGGGGCGGACGAGTGAATCCGCGAACGGCAACTTCTTATGACGCACTCGAAGTCATCATCGCAGGTTTGAAATCTGGGAAAACTCGTGCTGAATTGCAAAAGGCTTTATCTGATCGCAACTTCTCAGCATCGGGAGCAACAGGAACGATTCAGTTTTTACCATCAGGCGATCGCCAAGGTACGCCACTTTTAGTCAGAATTGACCCTAGTTCAACCTCTGGCACTGGCTATGATTTTACTCTAGTTCAATGATACAACTGCGGTCAAACAACCACCCTTCGCCAACAATTTCCTCTAAGCTTTGACGGAGTCGGGGAAGGAAATATTCTGGATCATTTAGCCGTTGCTGGACAAACCAAGCATCAAACGCTTCTTTTGTCTCAATTCCTTGCCTACCCGCCGCCCCTGCTAACATCTTCCAACTCATATCCCAGAATTTTTCCAATTGCGGATATCCTTTACCTTGGTAGTTGCAGAAAAAGATCGCAGTAGTTCCTACCAAAGCTTCTAATTCGTCGCCTTCGGGTACGGCATCATACAAAGCCCGGATGAGATAAATTGTATCTGCTAAAGGTGCTTGAATTCTCAGCGTTAACCACATTGCTTGAGCTAGGTAAACCAAACGGTTGCGTTCATCTGCTAAGCCTAAATTACCGAGAACTATTACCAAATCACGATAAGCCCTTATTTGTCCCAGTGCGGCAACAACTGCCTCCCAGAGTGCGAGCGCCCGAGAGATGTCTCCTTGGTGGGCGAATTGCAGTGCCATGTTGTTGAGGGTACTAGCTTTACTGATTAATTCCTCTTCCGGGCAAAGGTTTAAGGCTTGCTGATAATGGGTAACAGCTTCTTGCACCGAACCCAAAACTTCTTCCGCACGGGCAACAGTTCCCAAAATGCGATAATCTTGATAAATTGCCAAGACTTGCTGACATAGCTCTAAAGCTTCCACAAAGCGGTAATTGTTCACCCAACGAGTTGCAATACGATCCCCAATACTGACAGCAATTTCCTGCTCTTTTGCCAGCAATCCCAAGCGCACAATTTCCAGTACTTCTGCTTCCGTTGGTTGCTCATTTTCCTCCGACCAAGCTTGATGGATTTTCCTCACCGCTTGCTGTCGCGTTGATTGCCATTCTTCCTCAGTCAACACTGGTTTTAACAACTGTTCTAAAATTGTAGTCACCCGGTAATTCGCTGGCTGGTTAGGGTAAGTAGTGCCAGACTCAACTTAGACCTTGCTTATGCGGTCATTGATGGTGTTACAGCCAGGGGAGAAAAAGGAA